>NZ_JBKGXT010000019.1:0-142175 GCF_046546495.1 Pseudonocardia nantongensis
TGGCCTTGACCCGGTCGATCAGGCCCTGCTCGAGGGCGGCGAGTACCTGCGGTAGCGCCTGCACCAGTTCGAGGGCGAGGGCGGTTTCGGATTCTGCGGCGCGGCGGGTCCAGGACAGCGCCGCCCGCACCTCGTCGGAGCCGCAGATGTCGGCCCGGTCCCCGCGACGGACCTCCAGCGGCCCGGCGAACGGTCGCCGGCACACGACCTCCGCCAACGCCGCGAACATCCCCGCCTGCTCATGGGCGAGCTGGCGGGACCGGGCGGTCAGCACCTCGACGATGTCATCGTTCGGCACCTGGGACAGATCCAGGCCGGCGAGCAGGGCGGACAGTTCCGGGCCGGGCGGCAACACCGCGAGCCCTTCCGGAACTGCCTGCCCGATCACCATGGTTCGAACGTACCTTCGACCCCCGACAGTTATGGCCCGCCAGGAACGTCCTGTGGAGCGCAGGCCAGCCAGGAAAGCCCCTGCGTCGAGCCGGTGATCGGATCCTCGGCTGCGCCAGGTGCCACCGACGGCACCGCACGCAACCGAGGATTCGATCATGGGTCGGCGACCGGCGACCGGCGACCGGCGACCGGCGACCGGCGACCGGCGACCGGCGACCGGCGACCGGTCCGAGGTTCGTGTCCGCCGCGGGGAACGAACTGCGTCCTCGCCCCGGGTCTGGTCCTCGGCGGTGGGTCCCGGATCGGTCCGCCGGGATCCGCCCTGCTGAACGGCCCGGGACCCCACAGAACGCGTTCTCAGCCGTTGAGCGAGAGCAGGTCCCGAGGGTTGTCGTGCACGATCCGGCGCAGGTCCTTCTCCGCCAGCCCGAGATCCAGCAGCGCTGCCGCGACCCGCCGGAACGCGTCGACCGGCCGGGGAAAACCGGCCTGCCCGAGGTCCGACCCGATCAGGGTGTTCTCCGGTCCCAAGGCCGAGATCCACTCCATGAGCTGCTCGACCGGCCAGCGCATCCGGGCGCCGGGGTCGTACATGTGGAGTTCGTGCTCGATCAATGCGCCCCCCTCGATGTATCCGGAGCACTGCTTCGGGTCGGCACCGATGACGAAGTCCGGGTGGGACACGACGAACTTCCGCACTCCGCGCTCACGGGCGGCGGCGAAGCACGCGGTGATGTCCTCGGGGTGGAGGTGTCCTCCGTTGAGAACGGCGTCGTGTTCGGCGATCAGGTCGAAGATCGGGAGCAGCTCCGGGACGACCTGGCCGTCGCGGACGACCTCGATCCGTTCGGCGGTCAGCTTCACCGTGGGGGTGGGGAAGCCGAGATTCTCGGCATGGCAGTCGATGTGCCGGCCGGACGAGACGGTCGGCAGGTAGACGATCTTGCCGCCGAGCCCGAGGCAGAGCTGGACCTGGGCGAGGTTGAGGCCGCCGACCGTGGTGTTGAGGGCGACCGCGCCGATCACCTCGGTCGGGATGTCGGCGAGCAGCGGGCGCTGGGCCAGGACGTCCATCTGTGTGTTGTGATGGTGGCACTTGGCGACCATCGCTCGCATGCGCAGCCGTTCCCAGCCGTCGCGGGCACCGCCGGCGTGGTCGAACTCGCGGGGCATCGGGGAAGGGCCGGAGTGGCAGTGCATGTCGACGAGTCCGTCGAGGATCGCGTCGATCGCATCGGTGGTCATGGTGTCTCCTCGAAGACGTGAGCCGTAAGGCGCAAGATGTGGCGTGGGACGTGGGTATGCGGGTCAGGCGCCGTGCATGTCGACGTCGCGGGTCTCGGGCCCGAGCCAGCCACCGAGAGCGGCGAGCAGCCCGCCGACCACGGTCAGGGCGGCGGGGGCGAGCTCCGGTCCGACAAGTGCTCCGAGCCCGAGCAGGTAGTAGGCGAAGAAGGCCGGCAGGACCAGCGCCAGGCTGTACCCGATGCCGTAGCCGGTCGCCCGCATCGACGTGGGGAACCGCTCGGTCATGTAGGCGGCGACCGGGCCGAACGCGAGGATCCCGACGGTGAACGCGACGCTCAGCAGCGCGACGGTCGTCCAGAATCCGAGCCCGGCGGCGTTGCCGAGGACCGCGAGGGTCCCGCCGCCGACCACGGCGACGAGCACTCCGGTGCCGATGTAGAAGGGGCGGCGGCCGAACCGCTGGCTGACCAGCCCGGCGGCCGGATAGGTCGCGGCACTGATCAGGGAGGCGATCACCAGCGCGAACGTCAGCTGGGTCGAGGTCATGCCGCCGGCCGCCGACGCCAGTTCCGGGAGAGTGGTGACGGTGACGTTCAGGACGGTCCAGATGCCCGTCATCAGCACGAAGACCTGCAACAGGCTGCGTCGGTGTGCGCCGAGGAAGAGCTCCCGCAGCGGGGAGGCCTGCTGCTCGGAGGGCTCCTGTCGACGGCCCTCGGACTCGGGCACGTACCGGACGAAGTAGACGAGCACGGCGACCGCGAGCAAGGACCCCAGTGCGAACGGGACGCGCCAGCCCCAGATCGCGTACGCCGAATCCGGCGAACCCGCGGGGAAGATCTGCAGAAGCAACAGGGTGAGCAACGAGATCAGGCACAGTGCCAGCGGCGAGGTCATGGTGATGAGGCCGCTGGCGAGCCCACGTCGGCGCTTCGGGGTCCACTCCATCGCGAGCGGGATCGCCGCGGTGTACTCGCCGCCGAGGAACACGCCGTCGAGCAGGCGCAGCGCGATCAGCAGGGCCACCGCCCAGAGCCCGACACTCGCGTATCCCGGCAGCAACGCGATGAGCATCGTGGTCACCGCGATGCCGGCGATCGCGATGATGGTGGCCTTGCGTCGTCCGGTGCGGTCGGCGAGCACCCCGAAGATCACCGCGCCGATCGGGCGTCCGAGCAGGGTCGCCGTGAAGATGAACGCGGCGATGACCGTGCGGGTGCCCGCCCCGAGGTCCGGTGGGACGAAGTAGGCCATCGCAGGGGCGAGGGCGATGACCGGTACGTAGATGTCGAACTGGTCGACGAAGTAGCCGATGACACCGCCGGCGAGTGCGCGGCGACGGTCCGTGGATCGGTCGGGCCGCTGCTCGGTATCGGTGGCGTCCGGTGCGTCGTCGTGGGTCGAGGAGGTCATGGCTGGTCCTTCGCTGGGGCGCCTGCGGGCGTCCGCAGGTCTCGGACGATGCCGCGGGCGGCCTGGCCGAGCATCGTTGCGTCGTTGCCGACGAGGACGAAGTCGTACTGGTGGCGCAGGGCCCGGGCCGCCGCGACGGAGCCGACGGCCGTACCGAGGGGGACGGCATGGGCGTCGGCAGCCTTGCGGACGCGGCCGAGCAGGTGACCGAACTCGGCCGAATCCGCGGACAGACCGGTCGCGACCGCGAGGTCGGCCGGGCCGACGAACAGTGCCCCGAGGCCTGGGACCTGCGCGATGCCCTCTACCCGGGCGACGGCGTCCGGGCTCTCGAGCTGGGCGACGGTGACGACGCGTTCGCCGGAGGCGAGGTAGCCCGCAGGGTCCGCACCCCAACTGCCCGCCCGCACCGTCGGGCCGTAACCCCGACTGCCGTGCGGCGGGAACCGGGCGTGCGCGACGACGGCCCGGGCGTCGGACACGTCGTCCACATGCGGAACCAGGACGCCGGCGGCTCCGGAGTCCAGCACCCGCCCGATCGTCGAGGCCGTCCGGTCCGGAACGCGGACCAGCGCCGGGAGTCCGCAGCCGCGCGCGGCACCGATCAGCTGGTGCGCCGTCGCCACGTCCAGCGGTGCGTGCTCCATGTCGACGGCGATGAAGTCGAACCCGGCTGCGGCCGCGAGCTCCACGCTGTCGGACACCGGCAGCTTGATCCAGGTTCCGTACCGGGCCGTGTCGCCGGCCAACAGGGCGCGGAAGTCGTGGCTCACGACGCGCCACCGGGCGGCATCGGGTACTCGGCCGCATTGAGCACCCAGCCGGGACGCTCGGAGAAGTCCAGCCGGGGCGGGCAGAAGACGTCGATCAGCTGGTTGCGGCCCTGCCCGACCGAGCGGCTGGTGTGCACGGCAGGCGGCGGGATGATTGTCACCGACGGGCTGGACACCTCGACGTGCTCGTCGTCCCGCCAGTCGGCCAGGTCCCGGGTCCACGGGGTTCGGATGTGGTGGACCCATCGGCCTGTGACGGTCAGCGAGCACTGTTCGAAGTCGTCGTGGTGGTGCGGCGAGAGGTTCGCAGTGTCCCGAGGGCCGAGGTCGGCGTCGAAAACGTTCACCATGACGGTGCTGCACCGGAAGAGCCTGCCGAAGCGCCCCTGCTCGTAGGGATGGTCGTCGATCGGATAGACGCGGACGCGGGGGCCGTCCACGGGGTCGGGCCACGGTGCGAACGGGGCGACGTTCGGGTCGGGCTCGGTGTAGGCAGCCCCGTTGCGGCAACGCTGCTGCAGATCGGCCGACCGCGACGAGAACACCCGCACGACGGTCGTGTCCACCTGCACCTCGACGTGGCTGTCACCGGCCGGGACCACGACGACCGACCGGTCGGCGACCGTGCCCTTGTCCGAGCCCGTATCCGATCGGGACGTGACCTGCGCGGCGGCGCCCGGCTCGGGGAACAGCACCACGTACTCGTCGGGCTGCCCGGTGCGCTCGAGCCGCTCCCCGGCACGAACCACGGAGTGCGCGACGACGACGTTCTGCCCGCGCGCCCACCACGTCCGGCTGCCCAGCGCGCTGACCTCGTCCGGCTCCAGCTCGGTGAGGTCCAGGTATTGGGCTGGGATGTTCGGCCGCTCCGGGGCCTGCCGACCGGCGGCGATGGCCGACCGCGGGTCCTTCGCTCCGTAGGACATGCTGCTCCTGTCGGTGTTCACATAGTGATATACAAGTTCGTGATGTGAACAAGGTGGCACCGACGCCCGGCCGCGTCAAGACGGTCGTGGCGGGCGAGCGGCTACGGTCGAGCGACCGGTCGGGGAGCGAAAGGTATTCGGATGAACGAGCCCGCACAGCGCGGAGCCGACGGCGCGTCGTCGGAGATCCAGGCCGTCACCAGGGCGAGCCAGATCCTCGCGCTGTTCCGCCCGGACCGGCCGCACCTGACCGTCACCACGGCGGCCACGGAGCTGGGCCTGAACCGGACGACGACCCACCGCTACTTCGCCTCGCTGGTGTCCTGCGGGCTCCTCGAGCGGGGACGGGACGGTGTGTCGTTCGGGCCGGGCGGGCTGTTGGTCCAGCTCGGTACGTTCGCGCTCGGCCGCCGGGCCGTCGTCGATCTCGCGCCGGCGCACCTGGCCCGGCTCGCCCGCGCGACCCGCCTCTCGGCGGCGCTGAGCCTGTGGGGGTCGACCGGCCCCGTGGTCACGCGGGTCGAGGAGGACGGTACTAGCGCGGTCGTCGTCTCGGTCCGGGTCGGACACCAGCTCCCAGCGGACTCGGCGCAGAACCAGGTGTTCCTCGCGTTCATGGACGACCGCGCTCGCGCTGAACGGCTGCTCGACGGGGACGACGGCCTCGCCGCCCGCGTCGCGTGCGTCCGGCGGACCGGCATCGCCACCACGCACATCGCCGAGTCCGACATCACCGCCGTCGGTGCGCCGGTGTTCGACGAGGCGGGCCTCTGCGCGACGGTCGCCGTCATCGGCACCGCTCGGACCCTTCCGGTGCACGCGCCGCACGAGTCCCATCGAGCGTTGGCCGAGGCGACCTACGCACTCGGCAAGGAGCTCGGCGGGGAGCGGCACTACCCGGACGGTTTCGTGTCGGGGGTGTGAGCGGCAGGCTCACCGCATGCCGAGCTCGCGCACCGGTGTCCGGTGGGTCTCACGGGCAGTGAGTGCGGCGACGGCCGACACCACCCCGCAGCCGGCGGCGAACACGGCCACCGGCACCCATGCCGTCGGCCCCTCACCCGTGATCGCGAAACCGATCGAGGGCGCGAACCCCGCGATCAGGAACCCGATCTGCGTGCCTACCGCGAAGCCGGTATAGCGGACCCGGGCGTCGAACATCTCGGTGAAGAACGCCGGCCACAAACCGTTGACCGCGCTGTAGACGAGGCCGGCGAACAGTACTCCGGTACCGAAGACCAGTGCCAGGTCGCCGGTGGACACCGCCCACAGGTAGAGCGCGCCCGCGCCGGCCGAACCGAGGGCTCCGAACACCCAGACCGGGCGACGCCCGATCCGATCCGCCACCAGAGCCCAGGCGAGGATCGCGACCGCGTTGGCGACCATCGACACCCAGAGCATCGCGGCGCGGTCCATCCCGACCTCGGGGGACGTCGCGTAGGCCAGGCCGAACACCGCGAAGAGAGACTGGAACACCGCGAAGAGCGAGCAGCCGACCACCCGCATCAGGTCGCCGCCGCAGGTCCGGACCAGGCCGGTCAGCGGCAGCTGCCCGACCCGGTGGGCTCGGCCACCGTCTACCGGGTGGGGCGAGACATCGCCGCGCACACCGCGGAGCGGGCTGCGCAGCATCAGGTGACCGGGGTCTGAGCACGGGCCGGTTCCGCGGAACCGGTCACCGTGGGGAGGCGCTCACCCGCACCCGCCGGCGCTTCCCGCCGGAGAGGAACCCGACCAGCTCGCGGCCCTCCTCGGCGACCGCGCCCCGCTCCGCTCGGGTGAACCGCCGCAGCGGTGTGACCGTGACCGTGCCCGCGTCGACGGTCCAGGTCGCGGCCACCCGCCCGTCGACGAGCACGGCCCGTTTCCCGGCCACCGACAGCCACCGGTGCCGGGTGTCGATGATCCGGCTGCGGTCGTCGTAGCCGAGGATCGCGTTGTCGAACGCGGGCAGGTACCGCACCGGGGCCGGGGTGTCGGGATCGGGGCGTGGCGCGTCCGGGAGGTCGAGCAGCTCGCGTCCGCGGTCGTCGCGGAAGGCGACGAGCTCGTCGCGCACCGCCGCCACGGCCGCCGGGAGCCCGGCGAGGCCGCACCAGGCGCGCAGGTCGGCCGTCGCGGCCGGCCCGAACGCGGCGAGGTAGCGGCGTACCAGCGCCCGGCCGACGGAGTCGGCACCGTCGGCGTCCCCGGAGGCGTGCGCGACGACGTGCTCGCGGCCCAGCCAGGTCGGCAGCAGCGCGTACCGGGCCGGTCCGGTGCCGCGCCACAGCCCGCGCGGCGGGACCTGCACCATCGGCACCAGCGCCACCGCGGTCTGCCCGAGGGTCCGCGGGTCGGGCCCGGGCCACCGGTGCGCCAGTGCCCGGCCGATCTCCCCGGTCGTGCGCGTCGCCCCGCCGGCGAGCTCGGCGCGAGCGGCCGCCGCGAGCGCGTCGAGGTCGATGCCGGCCAGCTCGCGGCGCGCCACGCCGAGCATCCGCTGCCGCAGCATCGCCTGGTGCCGGGGCCGCCAGGCCAGGGCGTCCGCGGCGGTCATCAGGTGCACGGTCCCGCGCATCAGGTGGATGCGCACCACCCGGCGTGCGGTCAGCAGGTCCGACAGCTCGGCCGGGTCGAACCCGCGCAGCCGGGACCAGAGTGCCGCGAACGGTTCCTGGGGTTCCTGGGCCTGCAGGCCGCCGAGGTGCGCCACGGTGTCCCGGACCGCGGCGTCGGAGCGTTCGAGCAGGTGCTGGCGGGCGAGGGCGGCGCGGTTGAGGGCCCGGGAGCTCAGCCTGGGCGTCGTGGTGCGGGTGGTGGGCACGGTGCGACGGTCGCACCCGATGCGGTCGGTTCCTGTCCGCGAGCCGCAGGTCAGTGGGCCCGGTCGGCAGAGCGCCGGAACCGGTCGGCGGCGATCCGGTCCGCGGCGATCCGGGCGGCGAGCACGAGCAGCGCGACGACGACCCCGATCGACGTCGACACGAGCCGGTCCAGCAGCAGCGCCACCTCCGGGCCCGGGTGCATGACGTGTGAGACCAGCAACGCGAGCGGTGTGATGAACAGCAACGCGACCGTGTAGTTGCGCAGTACCAGCAGCTCGGCGACGCCCTGCAGGACGATCACCACCAGCACGACACCCCACATCGGCAGCTCCGGGACCAGCAGTGCGGCGGCGACACCGAGGCCGCCGACCGTCCCGCCGATCCGCATGACGGCCCGCGCCGCCTGGCCGGTGGTGCCCACGACCGTCAGCGGGACGACGGCCGCGACCAGCGCCCAGTAGTGGTGCTCGATGCCGAGCGCGACCGTCAGCGGCACGGTGAGCGCGCAGGCCACGATGATGTCGGTGACCGGCCGTTGCGACAGCGCCTTCCGGAACCCGGTCACGACCAGTGGCCTGCGGGAGGGCGCGTGCGAGGGCAGGAGCCTGCCTGCACTGCCGACCAGGGTCGCGAACAGTGCGGTCGCTGCCGTCGTCACGACGGCCTGCACACCCCAGCCGGCCGGCATCGGGGCCGACCCGGCGAACGCTCCGGCGGCGAAGACGAAGAACAGCGGGCCACGCGGCTTCCAGGCGATCATCTCGCCGCCGACGGTCGCCACCGCGGCGACCGCGACGACGACCAGGAGTTGCAGCCACGGGGTGGCGGGGAGGTGCGCGGCAGCCACCCCGATCGCGACGCTCGCGGTGAGCCCGAGACCGCAGACGGCCTGCACCGCGGTGCGGGCCGGAACGGTCAGGTCACGGGCGAAGATCGCCGTGAACGCGCCGAACGCCGTTGCGCCGACGAGGTCGATCCGTCCGATCGCGAGCAGGGTCAGCATCGGGACCGCGACCGAGATCGCACACCGCAGGGCGGGGCGGTGCGCCCCGTCGTGCGGGGCGAACCGGACGAGCTCGCGGGTCAGTACCTGCGGCACGGATACTCCTTTCACCAGTGAACCAGTATAGTTCACTGGTGAAAGGAGTTCACGATGACCGGACGTGACGTCGTCGACGACATCCAGGATGCCTGGGCACGGCGGTTCCCCGAGCTCGACACCGAGCCGGTCGCGGTCGTCGGGCGGATCCTGCGGGCCGCCCGGTTCCTGCAGGAGGCCGCGGACGAGCGGCTGGCCGATGCGGGACTGACCCGGACCGAGTTCGACGTGCTGAGCCAGCTCCGGCGTAGCGATGCCCCGCTGCGCCCGGGCGAGCTCACCGCCGGGGTGGTCGGCTCCCCGGCGGCCACCACCAAGCGGCTGCACAAGCTCCTCGACGCCGGCCTGGTGCGGCGGGCCGTCGACCCGCAGGACGGGCGGGCGGTTCGGGTGTCGCTGACGCCGTCGGGGGAACGGCTGGTCGACGAGCTCCTCCCACGCCAGCTCGAGGCCGACGCGGCGCTGCTGGAGGTGCTGACCCCGGAGCAACGACGGTCGCTCGCCGGCCTGCTGCGGGCCGCGCTGCTCGGCTGGGAGTGATGCGTTCCGTCGCGCCGGCGCCGTGATCGACGACGGGGGCCGCCACGCGGCGCCGGTGAACCGGATCAGCCGCCGAGGACGTTGTGCTCGGGCCCGAACGGGAAGCCGGTGATGTTGCGGGCGCCGTTCTCCTCGATCACCAGGATGTCGTGCTCGCGGTAGCCGCCCGCGCCGGGCCGCCCCTCCGGAATCATGATCATCGGCTCCATCGAGACGACCATGCCGGGCTCCAGGACGGTGTCGATGTCCTCGCGCAGCTCCAGGCCCGCCTCGCGCCCGTAGTAGTGCGACAGCACGCCGAAGGAGTGGCCGTAGCCGAACGTGCGGCTCGGCAGCAGCCCCTCGGCGTCGTAGATCTCGTTGAGCTCCGCGGCGATGTCCCGGCACACCGCGTCCGGCCGCAGCAGCTCGAGGCCGCGGCGGTGCACCCGCACGTTGATGTCCCACAGGCGCCGGTGCTCGGCGCTCGGCTCTCCGAGGAACTGCGTGCGTTCCAGCGCGGTGTAGTAGCCCGCGATCATCGGGAAGCAGTTCAGGGACAGGATGTCGCCGCGCCGGACCCGCCGCGACGTCGCCCAGTTGTGCGCGCCGTCGGTGTTGATCCCGGACTGGAACCAGACCCAGGTGTCGCGCAGCTCGGCGTGCGGGTAGGTGGCGGCGATCTCGCGAGTCATGGCCTCGGTGCCGGCCAGGGCGACCTCGTACTCGGCCACCCCCTCGACGACGGCGGCGGTGACGGCCGCCCCGCCGACGTCCGCGATCCGCGCGCCCTGGGTGATCAGTGCGATCTCCTCCGGGGACTTGATCATCCGGTGCCGCATGACGGCCTGCGAGACGTCGACGAAGCCGAATCCGGGCAGGGCGTCGGCCAGCTGCTCGCGGGTGCGCAGCGGCACGGTGTCGTCCTCGATGCCGAGCCGGCCCGCGGTCAGCCCGTTGTCCGCCAGGACGGTGCGGACGGCGTGGAAGTAGTTGTCCCGCCGCCAGTCGGTGTAGACGACGTTGTCATGCGTACTGCGCCGCCACGGCTGCCCGGCGTCGATGTTGGCCGAGATCGTGGTGTGCGAGTCCGGGGTGACGACGAGGCCGTAGTTGCGGCCGAACGTGGTGTAGAGGAAGTCGCTGTAGTAGTTGACGTTGTGGTAGCTGGTGAACAGGACGGCGTCCAGGCCGGCGTCGGCCATGTGCGTGCGCAGCTGTCCCAGCCGGCGGTCCATCTCCTCGCGGGAGAAGGTCGGGGTGACCTTCTCCCCGTTCTGGATGTCCTTCAGCCGCTCGAGCGCCACGTGTCGATTCCCTTCGGATGGTGCGGGTGTGCGGTTACCGGTGTGCTCGCCGCGTCAGGTCGCGGCGGGGGAGGTGGGGGCGGGTACCGCCGGCCGGGTGTGGGTGAACGTCGCGGTGCAGGTGGCCCAGGCCTGCTCGGCGATCTCTGCGAGCGTGCTGACCCACATGCCGTCGAGGGCGGCCACCCGGCCGATGAGCTCGTCGAGCGCGGCGGCCCGGCCAGGCCGTCCGGACAGGAACGGGTGGTTGGTCAGCACGAAGCACCCGCCCCAGCGGTGGTGGGCGAGGGCCTCGTGGTGCCACATCTCGAGCACCTTGGTCGGGCTCTCGATCACCCCGCTACCGGTCCAGCCGGTGAAGAACGCGTACTGCTCCCAGTCGTCGAGGGCCCAGTCGACCGGGATCTCGATCAGATCCCCGGAACCGGACCCGGAACCGGTGGCGAAGCGGTAGGGGCGGTCGCCGTCGAGCAGGCTGGAGTCGTAGCGGAACCCGCGGTCGGCGAGCAGCCGCGGCGTCTGCCAGTTCATCTCCCACCACGGGGCCCGGTAGCCGGTGGGGCCGACGCCGGCCACGTCGCGCAGCACGGCCAGGCCGCGGTCGAGCACGGCCAGCTCCTCGGCCTCGCTCAGGCCGAGCACGTTCTCGTGCAGGTAGCCGTGGTGGGCGATCTCGTGCCCGCGCTCGGCGATCGCGCGGACCGTGTCCGGGTAGAGCTCCGCGGTGTAGCCGGGCACGAAGAACGTCGCGGGCACCCGGTGGTCGTCGAGGATGTCGAGGATCCGCGGCACGGCCACCCGGGGCCCGTAGGACTGGTGGGACATCACCGACATGCGCTCGGTCATGGCCGGGTCGTGGGCCAGGGCGCAGGACTCGGCGTCGACGTCGAAGGTGAACGCCGCCGCGGCCCGCACGCCGTCGGGCCAGGTGATCTCGGACTCGCTCATCATCCACTCACTGCTTCGTCGGGTTTCTCGATCGGGCGGGCCGCCGGTCCGGCCGGAGCGGGGCCGGAGGGGACCCGCGCCGGGCGCCGGGCGGTGGCCAGGTAGAGGCCGGCCGAGACCAGGCCGCCGGCCAGCCAGGACAGGTCCAGGCCGCCGAGCGCGGTGGAGATCGGTCCCTGCAGCAGCGAGACCTCGCCGTGCAGGAACATCCACGTCGCCACGACGCCGACCGCGAAGGACAGCAGGCCGGGGCCGTTGAACGCGGGGAGCCGGCGCTCGGCGGGCGCGGCGAGCAGCCGGTCGGTGTCGACCGGGCCGCGCTGGATCACGAAGTAGTGCACCAGCATCACGCCCGCCCAGGAGGCGATCCAGGCGACGATCCCGACCAGCCAGGTGTCCAGCACGGTCGCCAGGTCCTCGAGGTAGATGAACACGACCACGGCGGCCATCGCGACCACGCCGACGCCCAGGCTCAGCGCGCGTCGCGAGATCTTGATGTCCAGCGCCTGCACGGCCACCGAGAACGTGTAGATGTTGAGGATGTTGGTGGCGATCGGCCCGTGCACCACGAGCAGCAGCACCGGGATCGCCAGCGCCCCGAAGTTCTCGACGATGAGCTGGCCCGGGTCGATCGAGCCGTTGCGGGTGGCCAGCGTCGCGCCGAGCACGCCCAGCCAGACGACCGGGATGAACTGCCCGAGCACGCTCGCGGTGTAGAGGCGCCACCGCGGCATCGCGGTGCTGACGAACCGCGAGTAGTCGGCGGCGTAGGTGAACCAGGTGATGCCCCACCCGATGCCGATCGCGGTCATCACGCCGGACATCGCCACGACGCGGTCGGTGCCGGTGAGGATCTCCCCGGGCGGGCCGGGGTAGCTCCAGTCGACCCCGATGAAGAACCATGCCGCGACCGACATGACGATCAGGACGAGCACCGTCGGCGGGACCGTCCACCGCTCGAAGTTCGCGATCGCCCGGTACCCGGCCCAGGAGATCGCCACCTGGGTCGCCATGATCGCCGCGGCGACGGCGATCCGCCAGCCGTCGTTGCCGGCGGCCGGGTCGATCAGGCCGATCCGGCCGAGCAGTGCCATCACCAGGTCCAGCACGATCCAGGTGTTGATCGCGCACCAGCCGATGGCCAGGCAGGCCTGGATCGCGGCGGGAACGTACGCGCCGCGCCGTCCGAAGGCTCCCCGGGACAGGACCATCCCGGTGACGCCGGTCTTCTGCCCGAGCAGGACGAAGACGCCGAACCCGGCCATGCCGACGACGTTGCCCGCGATCAGCACGATCAGGGTGTCCCGCAGCGACAGGCCGAGCGTGATGCCCAGCGCGCCGAGGACCCAGTTGATCGGGGCGATGTTCGCGCCGGCCCAGATCCAGAACTGGCTCGAGACGCTCGACGTCCGTTCCGCGTCGGGAACGTGTCGGGTCGCCTGCTCGAAGTCCGGGCCGGAGGCTGAACCGAACGGTGAGTCCACAGCGATCCCTTCTGTCTACGGGGCGGACGGGGCCGTCGACCAGCGTCACCCGGGGCGTCGCCGGACCAGAAGGGTCAGAATGTCCACCGATCCAGGATGGGAGGCGACTTTTCGTGTCGATCGCGTTGCGGGAGCTGCTCCGGGAGCCGCTGCTGGCCGCGGCCGAGCCGTGCGTCGTCGCCGGCGCCGGGGCCTCGGTGGCGGCCCTGGACCGTCCGGTGAGCTGGGTGCACACCAGCGAGGTGCTGCACGTGGCCACGCTGCTGCGCGGTGGTGAGCTGTTGCTCGTCGGCGGGGTCGTGCTCCGCGAGGTCGACGCCGCGGGCCGCCGCCGTTACGTCCGCGAGCTGGCCGACCGGTCGGTGGCGGCGCTGGCCGTCGAGTGCGGTGCGGGGCTGCCGGCGATGCCGCCGGAGATGTGTGAGACGGCCGACGAGGTCGGCCTGCCGCTGATCGAGCTCCGCCGGGTCGTCCGGTTCGTCGAGGTGTGCCAGAGCGTCAACGGCCAGCTGGCCCACCAGTCGGTGCGCCGGCTGCAGGTCGGCGACCGCATCTCGCACGCCCTGGTCGACGCGCTGTCCGGCGGCGCCGAGCTGCCCGAGCTGCTCACGGTGCTCGCCGACCAGGTCGCCTCGGACGTCGAGCTGCGCGGGCTCGACGGCACCGCGATCGCCTCGGCCACGGCGCCCGCCGACCGGGACGGACCCGATCTCGGTGTCGGGGGGTGGTCGGCGCCGGTCGTGGTGACCGGGCTGACGATGGCGGTGCTGACGATCAGCCCGCGGCAGGCGACCGACGTGACCCTGCTCGAGGTCGCGCTGGAGAAGGCGCCGGAGGTGCTGGCCCTGGCGCTGCTGCGCAGCCGTCCGCCCTCGGCCCGGGACCACGCGGTGCACGACCTCATCGGGCTCGCCCTCGAGGGCGAGCCCGATCCCGGGCGGTTCGCGGAGGTCGGGCGCCGCCTGGGGCTGGCCCCGGAGCAGTGCTTCGTCGCCGTGGTCACCGACCTCGTGCACTCGGCGTCGACCAGCGGGGTCGAGACGGTGCTGGGCCGCCGGGGACGCACCGTCGTGGCCCAGGTTCGGGACGTGCGGCACCTGAGCATCGTGTCCGTGGACCCGCCCGACGGGCGCGCGGCGCTGCTCGCCGACCTCGAGCAGGACGCGCCGGCGGCCGAGCTCCGGATCACCGTCGGCCCGCTCGCGCACCGGCTCACCGGTGTCCCGCGGTCGCTGCGCGAGGCGGTCACGGTGCAGGACATGGACTGCCGTCGAGCCGGCCCGCCGGTCGCCGACAGCGCCGACTTCGCCGTCGAGGCACTGCTGCTGCGCCTCGACGGCGACGCCGTCGACACCTTCATCGGCGAGCAGCTCGGCGAGCTGCTCGCCGACGCCCGCAACGGCCACGGCCTCCTGCCGACCCTGAGCAGCTACATCCGGCACTGGGGCCGCAAGGTCGACACGGCCGCGGACCTGCATCTCGGCCGGCAGGGGTTGTACCGCAGGCTCGACGCGATCTTCGAGCGGCTCGGCCGTGTCCGGCCCGGCTCGGCGCGAGCCGGCGCCATCGTCGTCGCTACCGAGCTGGAGATCGCCCGGCGCCGGCTGCGCCGGTAGACCGCCCCGACTTCGACCCGGGTCAGCCGCCGAGATCGGTGCTGAGCTCCTGCGCGATCCGGGTCAGGACCGGGACGATGTAGCGCTCGATGTGCCCAGGGCTCGTCCGGTTGATCGACCGGGCCGGCGCGGTCGCCGACGCGCGCGGCCTGCCGCTGGTCCTGGTGACCTTCGATCCGCACCCGGCCCGGGTCCTCGGGCTCGACAAGGACACCGCGACGTTGAGCACGGTCGAGCACCGCGCCGAGCTCGCCGGTGCCGCCGGTGCGGACGCGGTGTGCGTGCTGCGCTTCACCCGCGACCTGGCCGGACTGAGCGCGGACGACTTCGCCCGGCACGTACTGGCGGGCGGGCTCGGGGCGCGCGCGGTCGTCGTCGGGGCGAACTTCACCTTCGGTGCCCGGGCCGCCGGCGACGTCGCGACCCTGCGCGAGCTGGGGCGGGACCTGGGCTTCAGCGCGCACCCGGTGCCGCTGCTGCAGGCGGTGGACGTGCCGTGCTCGTCGAGCTACACGCGGCGCTGCCTGCGCGCCGGGGACCTGGCCGCGGCGGCCCGCGCGCTGGGCCGCCCGCACCGGGTCGACGGGTATCGCACCGGTGACCACGTGGCGCTCGCCGCGGACACCGCCCTGCCCCCATGCGGCCGTTACCCCGGCACCGTGGCCGGGTACCCGGGCGTCGTCGAGGTGACCGGTGCGGACACCCTGCGGGTCGAGGCCGGTCCGGCCGGCGACGGCCCGGTCGCGGTGGCCTTCCACCCTGGAACGGAGGCACGATGAGCGACCTCGAGCAGCGGATCGCCCGGCTGGAGGCCCTGGAGGCGATCCGTGACCTGGACGCCCGCTACTGCCGGGCCCTCGACGACGGCGACTGGGACACCCTGGTCTCGCTGTTCACCGAGGACGGCGAGTTCGTCGGACTGTCCCGAGCCAGCGGGCCCGCCGGGCTGCGCAGCTTCTTCTCCGGCCTGGCCGACGCCGGGCTGACCGCGTTCTGGCACCATGTCACCAACCTCGAGATCACCCTCGACGGCCCGGACAGCGCCCGGGCGCGGTCCTTCCTGTGGCAGCCGTGCGTGCAGGACGGCGTCCCGCACATCGCTGCCGGCCGCTACACCGACGCGCTGCGCCGGGTGGACGGCCACTGGCGCTACGTCACCAAGCAGGTCTCGTTCGACTACTTCGTCCCGCTGGCCGACGGCTGGGACCACGGTCGCTTCACCGTCGCCTCGGCCGCCGCCACCTACCCCGGAAGGCCCTTCGCATGACCGCCGGCATCGCCCTGCACCACCGGATCGACGGCCCGGACGGCGCGCCCGTCCTGGTGCTCGGCCCGTCGCTGGGCACCGACCTGCACCTGTTCGACGCCCAGGTCGCCGCCCTCGCCGACCGTTACCGGATCGTGCGCTACGACCTGCCGGGGCACGGCGAGAGCCCCACCCCGGACGGCCCGTACACGATGCGCGGACTCGCCGACTCCGTCGTCGCGCTGCTGGACCGGCTCGGCATCGACCGCGCTCACCACGCGGGGGTGTCGATCGGTGGGGCGATCGCCCAGCAGCTCACCCTCGACCACCCGAACCGGGTGATCAGCCTGACCGCGGTCGCCTCAGCGGCCCGGTTCGCCGACCCGGACACCTGGCCGCAGCGCGCCGCGACCGTCCGGGAGCAGGGCACCGAGGCCATGGTCGCCGGGCGCCCCGGGACCTGGTTCGTGGAGTCCTTCGCCGGGACCGACGATGCGGAGCGCCTGCTGGCGATGCTGCGCGCCACCCGCGACGAGGGCTACGCCGGTTGCTGCGAGGCGATCGCGACGTACGACGTCCGGGACCGGCTGGGCGGCATCGGGGTGCCAGTGCTCGCGATCGCCGGCACCGAGGACCCCGCGACCCCACCGGAGATGGTCCGGCTGATCGCCGACGGCGCCGCGGACGGGCGGTTCGAGACCGTCGCGGACTCCGCGCACCTGCTCAATGCCGAGAAGCCCGGGCAGGTCAACGCCCTGCTGGTCGAGCACCTGGCGTCGGTCGGCGCCATCAGGAGCTGAGACGGACACCGGAAGACCGGTTCGGGGGCGGGCTGCGCGACGTCCCGGCGCACCCTGGCGTCGACGAGGGTCGCGGCCCTGATGGGGCGGACCGGGCTCGATCCGTCTGCGGTGGACGACGTGTTGCTGGGGAACCGCTGTCCGACGATGGACGCGCCGGCGATCGGGCGGGTGGCGGCGGCGCAGGCGGAGGGCCGGTTCTCCGGGGCGCCTCTCCGGCGCGTGAGGGCTCCACAACGCGGGGAGGGGTGGGTCAGAGGCCGGCGAGGATGTCGAAGCCGGTGTCGTCGGCGGTCGCGAGGTAGATCCGCTGCTCGGTGCGGGCCCCGTCGACCAGGACGGTGCCCCGCGGGCTGTGGTAGCGGGCGTGCTCCGCGGTCGCGCACAGCCGTGCGACGTCGTCGGAGCCGGTCCGGTTCACCAGGTCCGCCAGCATCCAGAGGCCCTCGTAGCAGGACTCGCCGGGCCCGTTGAGCACCGGAGCACCGGGCCCGAAGCGCCGGACGTAGCGGGCACCGAACTGCAGGCTCTCCGGGGTGGGCAGCGCCTCGAAGTAGCCGGAGGCGACGAACACGTCCCGGGTGGCGGCGGCCCCCGTCGCGCGGAGCATGCTCTCGTCCATCAGCGTGGAGAACCGGGCGCACTGGTCCTCCAGGCCGCGCCGGGCGAACTGGCGGTGGAACTCGACGGCGTCGTGCCCGACCAGGAACGTCAGCACCCCGTCGCAGCCGCTGCTCTCGATCCGTCGCAGCACCGGGTCGAAGTCGGACCGCCCGAGCTGCACGAACTGCGCGTCGTCGAGCCGGACGTCGTCGCGTTCGCGCAGGAACCGGCGGACCAGCGCGGTCGACCGGGCCGGCCAGACGTAGTCGTTCCCGATGACGAACCAGCGCCGCACCCCGATCTCGTCCGCCATCCAGTCCAGCGCCGGACGCAGCTGGATCTCCGGGGTCTCGCCGATCGCGAACACCCCCGGCGTGACCTCCCCGCCCTCGTAGAGCGCGGTGTAGACATAGGGCACCCGGCCGCGGGTCCGCCGGGCGAGCTGCCGACGCACGCCCGACAGGTGCCAGCCGACCACGGCGTCCACCTGCCCGGCGGAGATCAGCCGGTCGACCTCGGCGGCGACCCGGTGCGGGTCCGCGCCGCCGTCGACGATCCGCAGCCGCACCGGCCGGGCGAGCACGCCACCGGCGTCGTCGATCTCCTCGGCCGCCAGGCGGGCGCACAGCACGCAGGACGGCCCGTAGATCGCCTCCGGCCCCTGCAGCGGGGCCACCACGGCCACCCGGAACGCGCCGGGCTGCCGGCCGCTCACGCCGGCGGCCCCGGCGCGCGTCGCACTCGTCCGGTGTGCACGACCCGGTCAACCGGCACCGTGCCGCGGGCATTCCCGACGATAGGGGCCGCAGGACACGCCCCGCACGACGGCGCGGGAGGGATTCACGCGGCCCGCACCGGGTAGCCCGGTGACCGTGCGGCCGCTGCCGCACCGGTGACCCGAGCGCCCCGGCGGCCTCGGCACCGACGGCGGACGAGGAGGAGGCCCGAATGCGGGCGTTGACCTATCACGGGCGGCGCGACGTGCGGGTGGACACCGTGCCCGACCCGACGATCGAGGCACCGGACGACGTGGTCGTGCAGGTCACGTCGTCCGGGCTGTGCGGCTCCGACCTGCACCTGTACGAGGTGATGGGCCCGTTCCTGTCCGAGGGCGACGTCCTCGGGCACGAGCCGATGGGCGTGGTCGTGGAGACCGGCCCGGACGCCACCGAGCTGCGGGCCGGTGATCGGGTCGTCGTCCCGTTCAACGTGTCCTGCGGGAACTGCTGGATGTGCGACCGGGGCCTGCAGTCCCAGTGCGAGACCACCCAGAACCGCGAGCAGGGCACGGGTGCCTCGCTGTTCGGCTACACGAAGCTCTACGGGCAGGTGCCCGGCGGGCAGGCCGAGTACCTGCGGGTGCCGTTCGGGAACCGGTTGCCGATCAAGGTCCCGGAGGGCCCGCCGGATGACCGGTTCGTGTTCCTGTCCGACGTGCTGCCCACGGCCTGGCAGGCGGTGGAGTACGCCGCCACCCCGCCGGGCGGGACGCTGGTGGTCCTCGGGCTGGGCCCGATCGGCGACATGTGCACGCGGATCGCTCGCCACCAGGGTGTCGAGCAGGTGATCGGCGTCGACCTGGTCGCCCAGCGCCTGGTCCGGGCCGGGCAGAACGGGATCACCACGGTCGACGCGAACGGCGGCCACGACCACGTCGTCGAGTCGGTGCGTGCGAGCACCGCCGGCCGGGGCGCCGACGCGGTGATCGACGCCGTCGGGATGGAGGCCCACGGTTCCCCGGTGGGCAAGCTCGCCCACGACGCGGTCGGGCTGCTGCCCGCGGCCGTGGGGGAGAAGGTCATGTCCCTGGCCGGGACCGACCGGATGGGCGCGCTGCGCCTGGCCATCGATCTGGTCCGGCGCGGCGGGACCATCTCGTTGTCCGGGGTGTACGGCGGCATGGCCGATCCGATGCCGATGCTGACCCTGTTCGACAAGCAGGTCCAGCTGCGGATGGGCCAGGCCAACGTGTGGCACTGGGTGCCGAGCATCCTGCCGCTGCTCACCGACGACGACCCGCTGGGCACCGAGCGGTTCGCCACCCATCACGTCCCGCTCGAGACCGCGCCGCACGCCTACGCGATGTTCCAGCAGAAGCACGACGGAGCGGTGAAGGTGTTGTTCCGTCCGGAGGCGGCCGCATGAACCCGAACGCCGGTGACGCGCCGCCGCCCCAGCAGCAGGACCCGCCCGGAGGCACCGGGGGACTGGACCCGCAGCCACGTGACGAGATGCGCGGCTGGGTGGGCCGCGACCTGCTCGCGGGCAAGGCCGCCCTGGTCACCGGCGGCGACTCCGGGATCGGTCGGGCGGTCTGCGTCGCCTTCGCCAAGGAGGGCGCGGACGTCGCGCTGGCCTACCTGTCCGAGGACGGCGACGCCGAGCACACCGCGTCGCTGGTCCGCGAGCAGGGACGGCGCTGCCTGACGCTGCGCGGCGACCTGGGCGAGGCCGGGCACTGTGCCGACGTCGTGGACCGGACCGTGCGGGAACTGGGCCGGCTCGACGTGGTGGTGAACAACATCGCCACCCAGAAGCCCTACGACGGCCTCGGGGAGATCACCGACGAGCAGTGGCTGCGCACCTTCGACGTCAACGTGCACAGCTTCTTCCGGGTCACCCGGGCGGCGCTGCCGCACCTCGGCAACGGATCGGCAGTGATCAACACAGGTTCGGTGAACGGGTTGCGCGGCAACAAGTCGCTCCTCGACTACGCGGCGACAAAGGGGGCCGTGCAGTCGCTGACGTACTCGCTGGCGCAGTCGCTGATCGGGCGCGGGATCCGGGTGAACTGCGTCGCGCCCGGTCCGGTGTGGACGCCGTTGATCCCGGCCACGATGCCGGAGGGCAAGGTCGAGGGATTCGGCGAGCAGGCCCCGATCGGGCGGGCGGCCGACCCGGACGAGCTGGCTCCCTCGTACGTCTTCTTCGCCGCGGAGCGGCTCTCGTCGTACTACACCGGCGAGGTGCTGGCCCCGACCGGCGGGGAGACCATGCCCGGATGAGGCACGCATGACAGAGCGAGCGCGACGCGGCCCCGCCCGCCCGGCCGGGATCGCGACGCCCTCGGTGATCCTCGGGGTCGGGCTGGGCGGGTTCGTCGACGGGATCCTGCTGCACCAGCTGCTGCAGTGGCATCACATGCTCTCCAGCAGCGGCGACGACAGCCTCGGCCTGCCCGAGTATCCGGTCGACACCGTGCCCGGGCTGGAGATGAACACCGTCTGGGACGGGTTGTTCCACACGGTCACCTGGCTCGCCGTCCTGATCGGGCTCGGACTGCTCTACTCGCGGATCACCGGGTCGCCGGGCCGGGTGTGGCGCTCGCGGGAGCTGTGGGGCTGGGTGCTCGTGGGCTGGGGCGGGTTCAACCTCGTCGAGGGCGTGATCGACCACCACCTGCTCGGCATCCACCACGTGCGGGGCGGGCCGCACCAGCTGTGGTGGGATCTCGGCTTCCTCGCGCTCGGGGCGGTGCTGGTCGCCGGCGGGTGGCTGTTGCAGCGCAGCGCATCCCGCCCGGCCACGTCCCGTCCGGCCGGATGACCCCGGCCGGGCATGCCGTGCACGGGCAGGGGGTGGCGCCGTCCGGGTGGTTGCTGCTCGTCCCGGTGGCCGTGGCGGCCGGCTACCTGTGGCTGGCGCACGCCCGCCGGCACGACGCCCGGCGCTGGGACGTCCGGCGGACCCTCGCCTTCCTCGCGGGATGCCTGGCCCTCGCGTTCGGCCTGACCCCGGCGTGGTTGCCCTACCCCACCGGGGACTTCAGGGAGCACATGCTCGGTCACCTGCTCGTCGCGATGCTCGCCCCGCTCGGGCTGGTGCTCGGCGCCCCGGTGACCCTGCTGCTGCGGTCGGTCCCGGCGTGGGCGGGACGGCGGATCGGGCGGGTGCTGAACAGTGCCCCGGTGCACGTCCTCGCGCATCCGGTGACCGCGCTCGTGCTCTCCGTCGGCGGGATGGTGGTGCTCTACACGACCGGGCTCTACGCGCTCACCACCGTCCACCCGCCGCTGCACCACGGCGTGCACGCGCACTTCCTGGTGTCCGGGTGCCTGTTCGCCTGGGCGATCGCGGGGCCGGACCCCGCGCCGCGCCGGCCCTCGGTGCCGGCCCGGCTGGTCGTGCTGGGGGTGGCGATCACCGTGCACGCCGTGCTGTCCCAGCTGATCTACGCCGGGGTGGCTGTGGACCTGCCGGTGCCGCCGGAGCAGCGCCGCGGCGGCGCCGAGCTCATGTACTACGGCGGGGACATCGCCGAGCTGCTGCTGGCCTTCGCGCTGGTGACCACGTGGCGCCGCACGCCGGCCCGCGGCGACGGGCGCCGGGCCGCGACCGTGTACCCGGCGAGTACATCGGGTACCGCCGAGCCATGACGCGAACCGAAGCCGGTACCCCGCCGGTCGCGCCGCAGCCGGTGCGGATCAGCCTGCGTGCTCGCGTCGCCGTCGACCTCATGCGGTGGCGGGGGGTGTCGGAGTTCTACGACAGCGCCGCGACGATGCGCGCCCGGCTCGACGAGCACCAGGACCCGGCGCTGGCCGGCCCCCCGCAGTGGCTGCGCCTGACGGCCCGGATCGCGCACGACCGGGTCGACGGCCACGACTGCTGGACCCTGCGGCCCCCGCGGGACGAGGGCTCCGGCCTGCACGTGCTGCACCTGCACGGCGGCGGCTTCGTGGAGCAGACCGGAACCCACCACTGGCTGTTCGCCCGCTGGCTGGCCCGGCGGCTCGGCGCGACCGTCACGTTGCCGATGTACCCGCTGGCACCCGGACACGACCACCGCAGCATCTGGCCGATGGTGCAGCACAGCTACGAGCACTTCCTCTCGGCGCACCGGGCCGAGGACCGGGTCGTGCTCGGTGACTCGTGCGGCGGCGCGCTGTCGCTCGCGCTGGCCCAGCTGCTGCGGGATCGCGACGAGCCGGTCCCGGCGCGGATCGGGCTGTTCTCCCCGTGGCTCGACCTGGCCGTGCGCGACCCGCTCTCGACCGAGATCGCGCCGCACGACCCGGCCCTGGGGATCGAGGGACTTCGGCAGGCCGGACGCTGGTACGCGGCCGGCACCGCCCTCGACGACCCGGAGATCAGTCCGGTACACGCCGACCTGCGCGGACTGGGGCGGATCGCGGCGTTCGTCGGGACCCGGGACCTGCTGCTGGCCGACGCGCGCCGGCTGCGCCGCGACGCCGAGCGGGTCGGGCAGGAGATCGAACTGCACGAGTACCCCGGCATGTTCCACAACTGGATCATGCAACCGCTACGCGAGGCCGCCGTGGCGCGCCGGCACCTGGTCGACTTCCTCCACCGCTGACCCGCCCGGCCGCACGACGGCGCGGGTGTGGGGCTCGGCACACGGGGTACGGCGACGGGGACACCCGTCGACCACGGAGGTGCACGGTGCCGCAGGAGTGGAACGGCAAGCGCGAACGCCAGTACCAGCACATCAAGGAGCAGACCGAGGAGCGCGGCAGCTCCGAGCAGCGCGCGAAGGAGATCGCCTCGCGCACGGTCAACAAGGACCGTGCCCAGGAGGGCGAGTCGCGGCAGGCCAGCTCGACGTCCACGAAGGACGTCTCGCCGGAGCACCGTGGCGGCAAGCGCTCCGGCCGGCGCACCGGACCGCAGGGCGAGACCAGACAGCAGCTCTACGACGACGCGAAGCGCGCCGGGATCAGCGGCCGGTCGTCGATGACCAAGGACCAGCTGCGGTCGGCGTTGGGTTACTGACGCCACACACCGCGATTGTCGCGTGTGGAGGCGGGTACTGGGAGGGCGATGAGAACGCAGCCGAGTCGCATCCCACGCGCCGCCCGCGGCGTGCCCTGCCCCGCCGGCACCGGACGGGTGACCATCGAGCGGGCCCGTACGGGCTCCGGGCCGGACGGGGGGACTTCGTGAGCGACGAGAAGCGGACCGTGGCGGTCCTGGGACTGGACGAGCACAACCAGGAGGTTCTCGATCGGCTGCCGGATGCCGACCGGTACCGGTTCCTGCCGCTGCTCACCATCGACGAGCTGCAGTACGGGGACGAGATCCCCGTGCTGGACCTCCTCGCGAAGGCGAAGGCCGAGCTGGACGCGGCCGGCCCGGTGCACGGCGTCATCGGGTTCTGGGACTTCCCGGTCAGCACGATGCTGCCGTTCCTGTGTGCGCACGCCGGCACCCCCGGCCCGTCCCTGGACGCGGTGCTGCGCTGCGAGCACAAGTACTGGAGCCGGCTCGAGCAGCAGGCCGTGCTCGACGACGAGTACCCGGTGTTCGCGCTGGTCGACCCGGACCGGGACACCGAGCCGCCGGAGAACGTGCCGTTCCCGATGTGGGTGAAACCGATCAAGGCGTTCTCCTCCGACCTGGCGTTCCGGGTCACCGACGCCGAAGGGTTCCACGACGCCCTCACCCGGATCGCCGAGGACATCGGTCGGGTCGGCGAGCCCTTCTCCGACCTGATGGCGCTGGACCACCCGCCGCCGGAGCTCGCCGAGTGGGGCGGGCGGACCTGCGTGGTGGAGGAGGCCGTCGAGGGACAGCAGGTGACCCTGGAGGGCTGGGCCCGCGACGGGGAGCTGCACGTGCTCGGCGTGGTGGACACGGTCAACCGTTCCGACGTGCCCAGCCAGGACCGGTTCGTCTATCCGTCGACCGTGCCGTCGAGCGTCGTGGAACGGATGGCGTCGGTGACCGGGAAGATCGTGCGCCGGATCGGGCTGGACCACACCACGGTCAACGTGGAGTTCTTCTGGAACCCCGACGCCGACCGGCTCACCGTGCTGGAGGTGAACCCCCGGCACTCGCAGTCGCACGCCGAGCTGTTCGCCGACGTCGACGGCGCCGCGAACCACCTCGCCATGGTCCGGCTGGCGGTCGGTGAGGACCCGGCGATGCCGCGCCGGGAGGGTCGGCACGCCATGGCGGCCAAGTGGTTCCTGCGCCGTTTCGACGACGGCGTGGCCCGCCGGGTCCCGACCGTGGCCGAGGTGGCCGAGGTGACGCGTGCGGTGCCGGGCGTCACGGTGGACGTCATCGTGAACACCGGGGAGCGGCTCTCCGAGCTCCCGGACCAGGACAGCTACAGCTACAAGATCGCCAACATCTACGTCGGCGGAAGCGACGAGCAGGAGCTGGCGGACCGGTTCCACCGGTGCGCCGAAGCGCTCCCGTTCGAGTTCGACGAGTGAGAGGAGCGCGGTTGCGCACCATCGACCCGGAGGACCTGCCGCTCAAGGTGGAGTGCGAGGACACCTGGATCCCGCTCGCCGACGGCACCCGGCTGTCCGCGCGGATCTGGCGACCGGAGAGCGGGACGCCGGTCCCGGCCGTGCTCGAGTTCATCCCGTACCGGCTGCGGGACCTCACCGCGATCCGCGACTCGGTGCACCACCCGTACCTGGCCGGTCACGGCATCGCCGGGGTGCGGGTGGACCTGCGCGGCAGCGGTGACTCGGACGGCGTGCTGACCGACGAGTACCTCCACGAGGAGTTCGACGACGCCGAGGAGGTGCTCGCCTGGCTCGCCGCGCAGCCCTGGTGCTCGGGCCGGACCGGGATGATGGGGATCTCGTGGGGCGGGTTCAACGCGCTGCAGGTCGCCGCCCGCCGGCCGGAGTCGTTGGGCGCGATCGCCAGCGTCTGCTCCACCGACGACCGCTACGCCGACGACGTCCACTACATGGGCGGCTGCCTGCTCGGGGACAACCTGTCCTGGGCGTCGACGATGTTCTCGTTCAACGCCTGCCCGCCCGACCCGGACGCGTTCGGGGAGGGCTGGGAGGACGCGTGGCTGCAGCGCCTGCACGGCAGCGGCCTCTGGGCCGAGAAGTGGCTGCAGCACCAGCGCCGGGACGACTACTGGCGCCACGGGTCGGTCTGCGAGGACTACTCGGCGATCGAGTGCCCGGTGCTGGCCGTGAGCGGGTGGGCCGACGGCTACTCGAACTCGGTGTTCCGGCTCGTCGAACGCCTCGACGTGCCCCGCCGTGGCCTGATCGGGCCCTGGTCACACACCTACCCGCACCTGGGGAACCCGGGGCCGGCCATCGGGTTCCTGCAGGAGCTCGTGCGCTGGTTCGACCACTGGCTGGCCGGCGCCGACAACGGCGTCGACGAGGGGCCGAGCCTGTACACCTGGATGCAGGACAGCGTCCCGCCGTCGACGGCCTATGAGGACCGGCCCGGCCGTTGGGTCGGCGAGTCGTCCTGGCCGTCCCCGCAGGTCGAGGCCGAACGGCGGACGCTGCTGCCGGGCCGGATCGGCGGGCCGGAGGACACCGGGCCGGAGGAGGAGCTCACGGTGAGCTCGCCGCTGTCGGTGGGCCAGTTCGCCGGGAAGTGGTGTTCCTACAACGCCCCGCCGGACCTGCCCTACGACCAGCGGGAGGAGGATGGCGGCTCGCTGGTGTTCGAGACCGGCCCGCTCGCCGAGCCGCTGGAGATCCTGGGTGCGCCTGCGGTCGATCTGGTGGTCGCCTCCAACGCCCCGGTCGCGATGGTCGCCGCCCGGCTCTCCGACGTGGCTCCGGACGGCGCGGCCACCCGAGTCACCTACGGGTTGCTGAACCTGACCCACCGCGAGTCGAACGCGGAGCCGGAACCGCTCGAGCCCGGCCGCCGCTACCGGGTGCGGGTCCCGCTCAACGGTGTGGCCCAGCACTTCCCGGCCGGGCACCGGATCCGGGTGTCGCTGTCCACGTCGTACTGGCCGCTGGCCTGGCCGCCGCCCGAGCCGGTGCAGCTGACCGTCGTGGCCGGGGAGTCGGAGGTGGTGCTGCCGGTGCGCGACGCCGACGCGCCGGACGGCGCCGAGGTGGACCCGTTCGGGCCCGCGGAGGGCGTCACCCCGCTCACGGCGGTGCAGGTGCGTCCGGGCGACCAGCGCTGGGAGGTGCGCCGTGACCTCGTCGAGTACGTCTCGGAGCTGCTGGTGGTCAAGGACCTCGGCTGCGTGCGGTACCCGGACGGGCTGGAGGTCGACCAGCGTGTGGAGGAGCGGTACTCGGCCCGCGGGGACGACATCTCGTCGGTCCGCGGTGAGGTCCGGGCGACCGTGACGTTCCGCCGCGGTCAGCACGAGGCCAGCGCGGTCACTCGCACCGTGCAGACCTCGGACACTGAGGACTTCCACCTGCGCGCCACGTTGGACGCCTACCGCGGGGAGACCCGGATCGCCTCGATCGACCACAACACCTCGGTCCCGCGCGACCTGGTGTGACGAGGTCGCCCGTTCCGGTCCCGGCACGACGGGCAGGCGGGGACGGGTACACCCCACATGCCTCCGTCGACGACGGCGGGGCGTCGGCGGAGCACTCCGGCGACGCGCCGCCGGACGGGTCGGCGACACCGTCGGCGAGGCGCAGCGGATCGTGGTGGGGATCCTCGCCGATCCCGTCCTGCCCGCGGCCGCGGCCCGGCGGGCCGTTCCCCCTCGTCTCCGCGGGGCCCCGAGGCTGCCCCTGGGACACCGGGCGGCACCACAGGAGTCAGCCGGCCCGATCGGTTCCCCGGGGGCGGTCCCCGGCGCGCAGCCGCTGCACCGCACGCAGCCCCCAGGCGAGGCAGGCCAGCGTGACCACTCCGAACACCACTGCCAGCACGGGTGCGTCGAGCATGGTCGCGAACAGCACCGTGACGAACGCCGTGAGCAACACCGCGAGTACCGAGATGCCCGCGTGCAGCCGCAACGCCGACCGTCCGTCGGCTCCGGTGTCGGTCGCTCCGGGGCCGCCGACCCCCGGTACGTGGCGGTCCTCCGGTTCCGGCTTCTCGTGTGCGGTCATGACGGGTGGGTTCCCGGCAGGACCGGGTCCACACCGGTCCGCGCGGACGACCGCATCACCGGCTCCGGGTCACCCCGTTGGTCCGCGGTGCCCGCGGGTAGTCGGTGCACATGACCGCCGACCCGCCCGACTCCGTCGAGACCGTCGACGTGGCTGCCGACACCCGGCGCGGGCACGTCGAGCACGTGGTCGCCGGCAACGTCGGGGACCTGCGCTACCTGGCCGACCAGGCGTGCCTGGAGCTGCACCGGTGGCTCTCGCACACCGACGACCTCGACGTCGGCGGACCTGCTGGTGCTCGACCTGGACCCGCCGGAACGCGGCGACCTGGGCGAGCTGCGCCGCGCCGTGCGGGCCGCCCGCGACCTGTTCGACGCGGTCGGGCTGGTGCCGCACCTGAGGCGACCGGGGGCAGCGGCTACCACGTCCTCGCCCGCTGGAGCGCGGCGCCGGCTTCGACGACGTCCGCGCGCTGAGCCGGGCGATGGCCGAGCGGCTCGCCGCGGACGACCCGGACGCGCTCACCGTCGAGCAGCGGATCGCCGCCCGCGGCAACCGGATCTTCCTCGACACCGACCGCAACGCCTACGCCCAGACCGCGATCGCGCTCGACGAACTCCGGCCCGGCGGCGGCGATCCGGAGGGTTGACCTCCGCCGTCCCGGGAAGTCGAGGGCGTATGGACCACGAACTGACCCTGCACGTCGACGGGGCGCAGCGGCGGCTGAGCGTCGACCCCCGCGCCTCGTTGCTCGACGCGCTGCGCCAGCGCCTCGGCGTCACCAGTCCGAAGAAGGGGTGCGACCACGGCCAGTGCGGCAGCTGCACCGTGCTCGTCGACGGGATCCGGGTGCTGTCCTGCCTGACCCTCGCCGTGACCCGCGACGGTGCGGAGGTCGTCACCGCCGACGGCCTCGCCGGGGCCCGGGGCGGGATCGCCACCGGCCGGGAGCACCCGGTGCAGCGCGCGCTCGTCGGCGAGGACGGCTTCCAGTGCGGCTTCTGCACCCCCGGGCAGGTGTGCTCCGCGGTCGGCATGCTCGACGAGCTCGACCGCGGTCGCCCCAGCGCGGTCACCGGGGACCTCACCGGCACCCCCGAGCTCGACGACGCCGAGATCGCCGAGCGGATGAGCGGGAACCTCTGCCGATGCGGTGCCTACCTCGGCATCCGCGCCGCCGTGGCCCGGGCCGCCCACGAGCGGGAGGGCCGGCGATGAGGCCGTTCGACTACCGCGCACCCGACGACGCCGCGACCGCGGTGGCCACGGTCGCCGAACGACCGGACGCGGCGTTCCTCGGCGGCGGCACCAACCTCGTCGACCACCTGCGGCTCGGCGTCGCGGAGCCGGGCCTGCTCGTCGATGTGACCGGGCTGCTCCCGGCCGGGATCAGCGACGACGGCGGCGGGCTGCGCGTCGGCGCGGGCGTGGCGAACGCCGACCTGGCCGCCGACGACCGGGTCCGTGAGCGCTACCCGATGCTCGCCAGGGCGCTGCTGTCCGGGGCGTCCGGTCAGCTGCGCAACATGGCGACCACCGGTGGCAACCCGTTGCAGCGCACCCGGTGCGTGTACTTCCAGGACGTCACCACGCCGTGCAACAAGCGCAGCCCCGGCAGCGGCTGCTCGGCGATCGGCGGCGCCACCCGCCAGCACGCGATCCTCGGCGCCTCCGAGCACTGCATCGCCACCCACCCGTCGGACATGGCGGTCGCCCTGACCGCCCTCGACGCGCAGGTGGAGGTGCTCGGCCCGGACGGGGAACGCAACGTGCCGTTCGGCGAGCTGCACCGGCTGCCCGGGGACACGCCCGAACGCGACACCGTGCTCGAGCACGGTGAGCTGATCACCGCGATCGTGCTGCCCGATCTCCCGATCGCCGCCCGCTCGGACTACCGCAAGGTCCGCGATCGCGCGTCGTACGCGTTCGCGCTGGTCTCGGTCGCGGCCGCCCTGGAGGTCACCGACTCCCGCGTGACCGATGCCCGGGTGGCGTTCGGGGGAGTGGCGCACCGGCCGTGGCGGGCGCACCGCGCCGAGCAGGTGCTGCGCGGCGCGACCCCGTCCGACGACACGTTCCGGGCGGCCGCCGAGGCGGAGCTCGCCGACGCCCGCCCGCAGGACGGGTTCGACGGCGGGAACGCGTTCAAGATCCCGCTGCTGACCCGGACGCTGACCGGCACGCTGCGCGATCTCGCCCGACAGGAGGCCTGAGCAATGACCGGGACACTCGAACCGCGCGCCATCGGCGCCGGTCTGGAGCGGCGGGACGGGCCGCAGAAGGTCCTCGGCACCGCGACCTACGCCGACGACACACCGGCCGCCGACCCGGTGTACTGCCGGATCGTGCAGGCCTCGATCGCCCGCGGTCGGATCACCGGCGTGGATCCGGCGGTCGCACGGACGGCAGGCGGCGTGCTCGCGGTGCTGACCCCGGCCACGGCCGAACGCCTGGCCGACACCGGCGACGCCGAGTACGCGATCCTGCAGGACGACGAGGTGCACTTCCGCGGCCAGGTCGTCGCGGTCGTGGTCGCCGAGACCTTCGAGCAGGCGCGGTACGCCGCCGACCTCGTCGACCTCGGCTACGACGAGCAGCCGGGGGACACGCACTTCTCGGCGGACCGCTCCGATCTCTACCGCCCCGAGCAGGTCGAGACCGGCGACCCGCCGGACTCCGCCGAGGGCGACGTGGACGCCGCCGTGGCGGCCGGACCGGTGCGGATCGAGCGCGTCTACAGGACCCCGATGTTGCACAACAACCCGATGGAGCCGCACGCCACGACGGCTCTGTGGGAGCCGGACGGCCACGGCGGATCCGGGTCGCTGACACTGTGGGACTCCACCCAGGGCGTGCACACCGTCCGCGACACGATGTGCACCGTGCTCGGCCTGGAGCCCGAACAGGTCCGGGTCGTCTGCCCCTACGTCGGCGGCGGGTTCGGCTCCAAGGGCATCCCGCACCAGAACGTGGTCACCGCGGCTCTGGCGGCCCGTGCCGTGCCGGGCCGGCCGGTGCGCCTGGCGCTGACCCGGCAGCAGATGTTCTCCCTCGCCGGCTACCGTCCGCCGATCATCCAGCAGGTGGCGCTGGCCGCCGGGGACGACGGGCGGCTCACCGCGATCGCGAACGACGTCGTCGAGCAGACGTCACGGATCAAGGAGTTCGCCGAGCAGACCGTGCTGCCGGCCCGCACCATGTACGCCGCGCCGAACCGGCGGACCACCACCCGCCTCGCCGCGCTCGACGTGCCGATCCCGTCCTGGATGCGGGCCCCGGGCGAGTGTCCGGGCATGTTCGGGCCCGAGGTCGCGATGGACGAGCTCGCCCACGAACTCGGCATCGACCCGATCGAGCTGCGGGTGCGCAACGAGCCGGACACCGATCCCGACTCCGGACTCCCGTTCTCGTCCCGGAACCTGCTCGCCTGCCTGCGCCGCGGCGCCGAGGACTTCGGCTGGCCGGACCGCGACCCGCGGCCCGGCGTGCGGTCGCACGGCGGCTGGCGGTGGGGGACCGGGGTGGCCGCCTCGGTCTACCCGACGATGCGAATGCCCGCCTCCGAGGCCGAGATCGCCCGGGTGGACGGGCGCTACGTGGCCCGGATCGGCGCCGCCGACCTCGGCACCGGCACCTGGACGGCGCTGGTCCAGATCGTCGCGGACGCGCTCGACGTCGCGGTGGACGAGGTCGACGTGCAGATCGGCGACACCGAGCACCCGATGGCATCGGTGGCCGGCGGCTCCTCCGGGATCAACACCTGGGGCTCGACGCTCGTGGTGACCGCACAGGAGTTCCGCAAGCGCTTCGGTGACGACCCTGCCGACGGTGACGCGGCCCGGGGCGAGGTGCCGCAGAACGACGCCGCGCAGCGGTACGCGATGTCGGCCTACGGGGCCCAGTTCGCCGAGGTCGCGGTGCACGCCGACACCGGTGAGATCCGGGTGCCCCGCCTCCACGGCACGTTCGCGGTCGGCCGCGTGGTCAACCCGCGGCTGGCCCGCTCGCAGCTGCTCGGCGGAATGACGATGGGCCTGGGCATGGCCCTGCACGAACACAGCCTGTTCGACCCGCGCACCGGGCACGTGGTCAACCACGACCTGGCCGAGTACCACCTGCCGTCCCAGGCGGACGTGGCCGACCTGCGGGCGGACTGGATCGACGAGCACGACCCGCACGTCAACCCGATGGGCACCAAGGGGCTCGGTGAGATCGGGATCGTCGGCACGGCCGCCGCGGTGGCGAACGCGGCCTGGCACGCCACCGGCGTGCGGGTGCGGGACCTGCCGGTGACGCTGGACGCGATGCTCTGACCCTGCTCAGCCGGCGGACCGGGCGGCCTGCACGGCCAGCTCGCAGTGCTCGGCCGGGTCGACCACCACCACCTCGACCTGGCCGAGCACAGCGAGGCCGTCCGTCACGGCCTGGCGCACCTCGGGCTGGTCGGCGCCGATCTCGCCGGTGAACACCAGCGCGTCCAGCTGCGGCAGCGCCGCGGCCACCGCGCCGATCTCGCGGCGGATCCGGTGCTCGAACACCGACAGCGCGAAGGCGGCGGTGTCGTCGCCCGACCCGGCCGCGGCGACCAGGTCGCGGGTGTCGTTGCTCAGCCCGTCGGAGAGCCCGAGCAGCCCGGACGCCGTCGAGAGCTGCTCCCGGACCTCGGCGGCGCCCAGCCCGGCGTGCTCGATCAGCCACAGCAGCAGGCCGGGGTCCACCGAACCGGACCGGGTGGACATCGCCGCACCCTCCAGCGGGGTGAAGCCCATCGAGGTGTCGACGCTGTGGCCCCGGTCCACCGCCGTCACCGAGCACCCGCCGCCCAGGTGCGCGACGACCAGCCGCAGGTCCCCGGCCGGGCGCCCGAGCCGCTCGGCGGCCCGGCGCAACGCCCACGAACAGGACAGGCCGTGGAAACCGAATCGGCGCAGCCCGTACCGGCGGCGCCACGGCCCGGGCAGCGCGTAGGCGGCGGCGTGCTCCGGGAGGCCCGCGTGGAAGCCGGTGTCCGGGCACAGCACCTGGGTCAGCTGCGGCGCCAGCTCGCCGAGCACCTCGACGATCTCGAGGGTCGCCGGAAGGTGCTGTGGGGCGAGCGGGACGAGCGACTGCAGCCCCTCGACGAGCTCGTCGGACACCGGCGTGGGCTCGCGCACCTGCGTGCCGCCGTGCACGAGCCGTTGCGCGACGACCTCGGGCTCGTGCTCGAGTATCGCCTGCAGGTCCGCCCGCGCCTCGTCGGTGCCCGGCCGGGTGCTGCGCGAACGCTCGTCGACCACGGTGAACCGGTCCCCGTCACCGACGTCGACGACGTGCAGCTGCAGGCTGTGCGAACCGGGGTTGACGGTCAGCACCCGGGTCATGCGGCACCCCTTGCCAGGTGCGGCACGGTCGTGGCCTCGGGGGCGTCCTGCCCCTCCCGGACGGCGTGCTCGACCAGCCGGTCGCGCTCGCGTTCCAGCTCGGCGGCGCCGGGGTCGTCCGGCCCGCGCACCCGCCGCAGCGCATCGGCGGCGAGGTCGTGCCGGGTCATGCGGTTGTCGGCGAGCAGGGCGTACGGGGTCGTGGTCGTCCCCTCCTCCAGGTAGCCGTGCACGTGGAACCGGTTCGGGTCCGGCCGGCCGTGCAACAGCTCGTGCACCGCGGACGGGTAGCCGTGGAAGGCGAAGACCACCGGCGTCGGCGCCGCGCCGAAACAGTGCTCGAACTCGGCGGCGCCGATCCCCGCGGCGGCCGTGGCCGGATCGCTGATCGCGCGCAGTGTCAGCACGTTGCCGACCCGGACGACGAGCTCCGGTGCGCGCTCGCGCAGCAGGCCGGCGGCCGCCACCGTCTCGATCGTCGGGGTTGTCCCGGCACAGGCCAGGACGACGTCCGGGTCGCCTGTCCCGGTACCGGCCCACTCCCACACCCCGGCGCCGGCCCGGCAGTGCGCGCGCGCCTCGTCGAGGCTCAGCCACACCGGGGTGTCCTGCTTGCCGGTGACGACGAGCTCGACGGTGTCGGTCGCCGCCAGCACGTCCCCGGTGACGACGAGCATGCAGTTCGCGTCCGCAGGCAGGTGCACCGCGGTGACCTCCGGGCGCTTGGTGAGCAGGTTCGACAGGAACCCGGCCCCCTGGTGCGAGTAACCGTTGTGCTCCTGGCGCCAGCCGTCCGAGGTCAGCAGGTACACCATCGACGAGACGGGTTCCCGCCACGGCACCGACCGCGACATCGTCAGGAACTTGGCGTACTGGTTCGTCATGCTGTCGACGATGGAGGCGAACGCCTCGTAGCACGGGAAGACGCCGTGCCGGCCGGTGAGCAGGTAGCCCTGCAACCACCCCTGGCACAGGTGCTCGGACAGCACCTCGACGACCCGGCCGCCCGGCGTCAGGTGCTCGGAGTACACCCCGGGGTCGCGCGCGAAGGCCCGCCCGGTCGCCTCCAGCACCGCGCCGAGCCGGTTCGAGTCCAGCTCGTCCGGGCAGACCACCCGGAAGTCCCGGCGATCCTCGGTACGGCGCATCACCTCGGCGAGCAGCCGGCTTGCCGTACCGGTGGGGGAGGCGGTCACCGCGGCCGGCGCCGGGACGTCCACGGCGTAGGGCTCCAGGTCGGGCAGCGGCAGCGGACGCCGCAGCGCACCGCCGACGCTCTCCGGAACGGACCCCAGGCGCAGCTCCCCGGTGGGCGGGACGCCGAGCAGGTCGGGCTCCGGGTTGCCGTCGGCGTCGAAGAGCTCCTCCGGGCGGTAGGCGCGCAGCCAGCGCTCCAGCAGCATCATGCTGTCCGGCTCCGCGGCCTCGAGCGGCACCTGGTGGCTGCGGAACGTGCCCGCCAGCGGGGCACCCGCCGCGTCGCGGTCCGGGGCACCCATGCCCTTCGGGCTCCGCAGCACGATCATCGGCAGCCGGTCGCCGCGACGGCGCTGCCCGGTATCGCGGTAGGCACCCTCGAGCGCGTCGGCCATCGCCCGGTCGGCCCGCGGGTCGTGCGGGTCGTCGTACCCGGTGACGTCCACGACGACCGGCTCCCAGCCGCACCCGGTGAAGTAGGCGCGCAGCTCGTCGTCGGACATCGAGGCGTAGACGCTGGGGGAGGAGATCTTGGCGCCGTTGAGGTGCAGGATCGGCAGCACGGCGCCGTCGGTGTCCGGGTCGAGGAAGGCGCTGGTCTGCCAGGACCCGGCGGTCGGCCCGGTCTCCGCCTCGCCGTCGCCGACGACACAGGCGACCAGCAGGTCGGGCCGGTCCATCGCGGCACCGGCGGCGGTGGCCAGCGCGTACCCCAGCTCGCCGCCCTCGTGGATGACTCCGGGCACCTCGGGCGAGAGGTGGCTGGGGAACCCGCCGGGCCAGGAGAACCGCCGGACCAGCTCGGCCAGGCCGTCGCCGGTCCGGGCCAGCGCCGGGTCCCGGTCGGCGTGGCTGCCCTCCAGCCACAGGTTCGCGTGGATCGCCGGCGCCCCGTGACCGGGGCCGGTCACCAGCAGGGTCCGCCGCCCGGTCCGCCCGACGACGTCGTTCAGCCCGGTGTGGATCAGGTTCAGACCCGGACAGGTTCCCCAGTGCCCCAGCACGCGAGGCTTGAGGTCCGCCGTGCGTAGCGGCCGCCGGACCAGGACGTCGTCCCGCAGGTAGATCATCGCCAGGGCCAGGTAGTCACACGCCCGCCGGTAGCGCGCCAGGATCTCCGGATGGCTCATGGGGTGGGTCTACCCCGCTGGACGCTCCGGGAACCGGGTCACGGACGTGTGATCGGCCCGGGTTCGGGGATCCCGGTTTCGGAGCCGCCCGAACGGGCACGCGAGGTCGTCGCGACCACCCACCACGGAGGAGGGCAGATGGCTGCCAACCACATCCCGACGACGAACGACGCCGGCGCCCCGGTCGAGTCCGACGAGCACTCGCTGACGGTCGGGCCGGACGGTCCCATCCTGCTGCAGGACGCCTACCTGATCGAGCAGATGGCGCAGTTCAACCGCGAACGGATCCCGGAGCGCCAGCCGCACGCGAAGGGCAGCGGGGCGTTCGGCCGGTTCGAGGTGACCAACCCCGAGATCGCGAAGTACACGAGGGCGGCGCTGTTCCAGCCCGGCACGACGACCGAGATGGTCGCCCGGTTCTCCACCGTCGCCGGCGAGCGCGGCAGCCCCGACACCTGGCGCGACCCGCGCGGTTTCGCGCTGAAGTTCTACACGTCCGAGGGCAACTACGACATGGTCGGCAACAACACGCCGGTCTTCTTCGTGAAGGATCCGATGAAGTTCCAGCACTTCATCCGGTCCCAGAAGCGGCGCGCCGACTCGAACCTGCGCGACCATGACATGCAGTGGGACTTCTGGACGCTCTCGCCGGAGTCGGCGCACCAGGTCGCGTGGCTGATGGGCGACCGCGGCATCCCGCGCACCTGGCGGCACATGAACGGCTACACGTCGCACACCTACATGTGGATCAACTCCGAGGGCGAGCGGTCCTGGGTGAAGTACACCTTCAAGACCGACCAGGGCCAGGAGCACTTCACCCAGCACGAGGCCGACCAGATGGCGGCGGCGGACACCGACTACCACACCCGTGACCTGTTCGAGCACATCCGCGACGGCGAGTACCCGAGCTGGACGCTGTACGTGCAGATCATGCCGTTCGCCGACGCCACGACCTACCGGTTCAACCCCTTCGACCTGACCAAGGTGTGGCCGCACGGCGACTACCCACTGATCGAGGTCGGCCGGATGACGCTGGACCGCAACCCGACCGACAACCACACCGACATCGAGCAGGCGGCGTTCCAGCCGAACAACCTGGTCCCCGGGATCGGGCCCAGCCCGGACCGGATGCTGCTGGCCCGGCTGTTCTCCTACGCCGACTCGCACCGGCACCGGCTCGGGGGTAACTACCAGCAGATCCCGGTCAACGCCCCGGTGGTGCCGGTGCACTCGTACTCCAAGGACGGTGCGATGCGGATCCACCCGGTGAGCGACCCGGTCTACGCGCCGAACTCCAAGGGCGGGCCGCACGCGGACACCGAGCGGTCCGGGGCGCCGCCGTCCTGGCACACCGACGGCGAGATCACCCGCGCCGCCTACGTCGACCATGCCGAGGACGACGACTGGGTCCAGCCGCACACCCTGGTCCGCGAGGTGATGGACGAGGCCGCCCGCGAGCGGCTGGTGGACAACGTCGTGGGGCACCTGCTCAACGGCGTCACGCAGCCGGTGCTGGAGCGGGCGTTCGAGTACTGGCGGCGGATCGACCAGGAGGTCGGGGACCGGATCGTGACCGGCGTCGAGCAGAAGATGAACGAGAAGGACCCGAAGGCCGAGCCGCAGGGCAACCCGGCCCGGCGGAGCATGCAGGCCAAGGCCTGAGGCCCGCTCCGGCCCCCGGCCGGGCGCGTCAGGTGTAGAGGCGGCGGTGCGCGAACCGCACGGCGCCCCGGTAGAGCGGCCCGGCGCGCCCGGTCGCGGCGAGCGCGGCCCGCGCGGCGTTCGCGCCGGGCGCGCCGTGCACCGCTCCACCCGGGTGCGCCGACGCGCCGGAGAGGAACAGCCGCTCGACCGGGGTGTCCGCCCGGCCCAGGCCTGGGACCGGCCGGAACACCAGCTGCTGGTGCGGCGCGCAGGTGCCGCCGGTGATCGCGCCGTCGACCAGGTTGCCGTCGCGGTCCTGCAGGTCGGCCGGTCCGGCGACGGCGCGGGCCCGGATCCGGGACCGGAAGCCCGGGGCGTGCGCCTCGATGACGCCTTCCATCCGATCGGCCCAGCGCAGCACGTCGTCGCGGCCCCAGCCCAGCCCGCGCGGCACGTGCGTGTACGCCCACGCCGACTCCGTCCCGGGCGGGGAGCGGTCCGGGTCGGCCGTCGTCATCTGGCCGAACAGCAGGAACGGGTCGTCGGGCAGCCGGCCGGCGGTGAGGTCGGCGGTGTAGCGGCGCAGGCCGTCGAGGTCCGCGCCCAGGTGCACGGTGCCTGCGGACCGGGCGTCCTCGGCCGTCCAGGGCACCGGCCCGTCCAGCGCCCAGTCGAGCTTGACGGTGGAGAAGTCCCACTGGAACCGGTCGAGGTCGGCGACGAACCGGGCCGGCAGGTGCGCCTCGCCGACCAGCTCCCGGTAGAGGCGCGGGGCGTCGACGTCGGCGAGCACGGCCCGGCGGGCCCGCACCCGGCCACCGGCCGCGTCCACCACCCCGGTGGCGCGGCCCCCGTCGACCTGCACGGTGTGGATCGGGCGGTGGCACTCCAGCCGGCCGCCCCGTGCGTGCAGCCGGGCGACCAGCGCGTCGGTCAGCGCACCGGCCCCGCCGGCGGGGACCGGGAACCCGCCCTGCTGGCCCAGCATCGTGAGCAGCCAGCCGTAGGCGGCGCCGGCCGCGCTGTCCGGGCCCAGGTCGGTGTGCAGGGCGTTGCCGGCCAGCAGCAGCGCGGGCGCCGACCCGCCGAACCGCTCGGCGGCCATCCGGACGACCGGCTGGAGCAGCATTCGGGCCAGCCGCAGCGTGTCCCCGGCGCCGAGCCGGTGGGCCAGCCGGAGTGCTGGACGGACGGGTGGGAAAGGCCGCAGGGCCGCGTCGAGCACCGCGTCGCCGATCCGGTCCCACTCCGCGGCCAGCGCGCGCCAGGCGGCACCGTCGCCGGGCTGCTCCCGGTCCAGGGCCGCGGCGGTGTCGTCGAGCGAGCGGTGCAGCACCGCGCACCGGCCGTCGAGGGTCGGGTGCGCGAGGACCGCCGGGGCGTGACGCCACCGCAGTCCGTGCGCCGGCAGGTCGAGTTCGCGCAGCACCGGTGACGCCGCGCCGACCGGGTGGAACGCGCTCGCCAGGTCGCTGACGAACCCGGGCGCGGTGATCTCCGCGGAGCGCACCGCGCCACCGGGGGCCTCGGCGGCCTCACAGACCAGGACGTCCCAGCCGGCGTCGGCCAGCAGGTTCGCCGCGACGAGCCCGTTGTGCCCGGCCCCGACCACGACGGCGTCGGCGGTCTCCGCACTCCCGCTCCACTGCATACCGACCCTTCTACCCGGTTCCCGGTCCTCCATGTCCGGGAGGGAACCGGCTCGGGCCCGGCCTGTGGAGCAGGGGGAGGACCTCGACCTCACGGACGCGGAGATTCGGTGGTGGGCTCGCGGACGAGGTGCGCCCGGCCAGCAGTACATCGGGCCGGCCACCGGTTGTGAGCCGGGCCGCCGACCGGTAACACCCGGATGCAGGTCATCGCCGAGTGGTCGGTGACCTGCGACGACGAACCCGCACTCGAACACTAGTTCGAGTACGATGGGTGTATGTCCACCGACCGGCTGGCCGCCGCGCAACCGCCTGCTCGTCGAGGCGGTCGCTGCGCTGGACGGGGCCGCCGGTCCCGGCGCGACCGCCGAGGAGCGGCTGTCGGTGCTGACCTTGTGCGAGGGTGCGGTGCGCCGGCTGGACCGGGTCACGGTGTCCACGGTCGCGTCCTTGGACCGCGACGGTGCCTTCGCCGAGCGCGGCTACCGCAACCCGGCTCTGGCGTTGGCCGACCTGTTGAACTGGGACCGGGCCGAGGCTCGCCGCCGCACCGTGGTCGCCGAGCAGGTGCACCCGCGCATCGCCCTGGACGGCACCGAGTTGCCGGCCGTGTTGCCGGCGACCGCGCAGCGCTTCGCCGAGGGCCGGATCGGGTTGCGGCACGTGCACGTGATCGCCACCGTGCTCGGTAGCCATGCCGCGCGGCGGGTCGATCCGGAGCGGCTCGCCGGCGCGGAGGCCGAGATCGCCGAACACGCGTGCGTGTTCACCCCGGCCGAGCTGCACACCTGGGCGACCCGGCTGATCGACGCCCTCGACGAGGACGGCCCGGCCCCCGACGACACCCCGCCACCACAACGCAACACCCTGAAAGTCGTCCCGCACCGGGATGGTTCCGGGGGCACGTTGCGGGGCCGGTTCGACGATCCGGTCCTGTTCGACGCGATCGCGACCGCGGTCGACGCACTCGCCGCGCCCCGCACCGCCACCGACGACCGCTCACCGGAGGAGCGGCAGGCCGAGGCGCTGGCCGAGGTCTGCGCGAACAGCCTCGACGACGGCCGGCTGCCCGAGACCGGCGGGCGGCGTCCGGTGATCTCGGTACTGATCGGGCTGGAGGACCTGCAGCGCCGGGCCCGTGGCGCGGTGCTGGACTTCGGTGGGCGGTGCACCCCGCAGAGCCTGCGGATGCTGGCCTGTGACGCGGCGGTCGTGCCGATCGTGCTGAACGGCGCCGGCCAGCCCCTTGACATCGGACGGGCCACCCGCACCGTTCCGGAGGGGATCCGGCGGGCGGTCACCGCCCGCGACCGTGGATGCGCCCATCCAGGCTGCGACCGGTCCCCGTCCTGGTGCGAGGTCCACCACATCGTGCCGTGGGAACTGTGGGGTGAGACCTCGCTGGCGAACTGCGTGATGCTCTGCAAGGTCCACCACCGGCTGCTGCACCACTCGGCCTGGATCGTGCGGATCCGCGACGGGCTCCCGGAGTTCGTCCCACCCCGCTGGATCGACCCCCAGCAACGACCACGACGACAATCCGACTACGCGAGGGTGGCATGAGCGGGCAGCGCGGCAGGCTCGACGCCGCACTGCCTCGCGTCATCGGCGGCGCCGGTCATGCCGGCGGCGGATCGGCATGGGCCACCGGCGGCACCGGTCGTGCCCCCGTCGGATCGGCGCTGCGCGCGGCCGCGGGTCAGCCGCCGTCGGGCGGGGCCGGCGTCCAGGACAGGTCGACGGCGAGCTGGTTCGGCCCGCTCGACGCTCGGCTGGTCGCGCTCCGCCGGACGACCGCGCGGCCGTCGCGCAACGCCCGGGCGGCCTGTTCGAGGTGGTCGGCGAGGTCGGTCGTGGCCTGCGCATTCCAGTCGTCCGGCCAGCTCCACGGATCGGTGGGCGAGGTGTCCGGCGGTGTCATGCCGCCAGTGTCGCGCACCCGGCGACACCGCGCGGACGGCGGCGGCCCCGTACACGCGATGCGGGGCCGGCCCCATCCCCGATGGTCGGGCCGGCCCCGCGTGAATGCGACAAGGGCACCGCTCCCCAGCTACTGCCTCGTCGCGTGGCTGCACGAGCGGGGTTCCTCACCCACCCGGGTGGAAACGGACGGCGGCGGGGCCCCGAGACGAGCGCGCGGCCGACCGGGCCGTACGGGCGCCGGCGTGCGACGAGCGGGGCCGTGCCCGTTCGAGCTCCGTGTCCTGTTCGAGCTCCGTGCCCCGTTCGAGTTCCGTCGGCGGAGACGACCGCCCACACGGTCTTGCCCGCCCCGGTGCGCACCCCCCGGTCGGCGACGGCGTCGGCCCGGCAGGCACGCGGGCCCGTCGAACGCCCGGCTGAGCGGCCGGGCCCGTACCGCGGTCCGGGTCAGCGCGCACCCGCCGTGCAGTTTCCGCCCGTCCAGCCAGACCTTGAGATACCCGCGGTGCAGCCCCGACTCCACGTCCTCGTCGGCCAGGTTGCGGTAGGTGCCGGCGGTGGTCGCGGCGGGACCGGTAGCGGTTCAGCGAGTCCTTGCGTGTCGCCATGCCCGAGGAGGACCCGGGCGACCAACGCTCAACCCGGCACGTCCACCGGGCTCGTCGTGTCCGGGGTGCCGGGGCCTGCCGAGGACGTCGCGTTACGGCGGACGAGGTCGGCGCCGCGCTCGAAGTCGTCGTCCGCGAGGTGGGTCGCGACGCCGACGAGCAGGCCGGCGCGCTGGTACCAGGCCGTGAAACCGCCGTCCCCGTGGGTCGCGAGGGCGACCTCGTCGAACCCGTCGCCCCAGGCCGCGTACTTCAGCACCCGGTCGCCGATCTCGGTCCAGAACCCGGGCGGGGAGTCCCACACGGCGTCGCCGCCCGCGGCGGTCGTCCCGGCGATCCGGCCCATCGCCTCCGCCTCACCCCAGTGCTCGACGGCCAGGTGCCGGCCGGCGGCGGCGTTGCGGGCAAGCGCCACGTCCCCGGCGGCGAGCACCCCGTCCACCGTGCTGCGCATGTGCTCGTCGACCACGACCCGGTCCTGCTCGACCGGCACCCCGGCCTCGGCCGCAAGGCCGGCCCGCGGCGTGATCCCGGCCGCGACCAGCACCACGTCGGCGCCGGCCGGGTCGCCGTCGCGGACGTGCACGACCTGCCGGTCGGTCGTGGACTCGATGCCCGTCACCTCGGCCCCGCTGCGGAACCGGACGCCTTCGGCGCGCAGCCACTCGGCGAGCCGATCGCCGACCGCGTCCCCGAGCCGGGTGGCCTGCGGGTTCCGCTCGTTGCTGCACACGGTGACCTCGAGCCCGCGCCGGACCATGGACACCGCGGCCTCGCACCCGATGAACCCGGAGCCGACGACGACCACCGAGCGGGCCGGGCCGATCCGCTCGTGCAGCGTCCGCGCGTCGGCCAGGTAGCGCAGGTACAGGCCGTTCTCGGCACCGGGCACCGGGAGCTGCGTCGGCGTCGCCCCGGTGGCCAGCACGCACTGCCGGTAGTCGATGGTCGTGCCGTCGTCGAGCCGGGCGCGGTACTCGGCGGGGGACAGGGTGCCGACCGTCCGCCCGGTCCGGATCTCGACGCCGTCCGGCCGGTCCGGGGCGAGCAGCAGCTCCGCCTCGCTGCTCTCGCCGCGGAGATGGTCCTTGGTCAGCGCCGGGCGGAAGTAGGGCGGGGTGTCGTCGTCGGAGACGACCAGGACCGATCCCTCGCCGCCCTGCTCGCGGTAGGCGATCGCCGCGGAGTGGGCGGCCGGGCCACCTCCGACGACGAGCAGCCCGACCGGTGCGGTGTGCGTGCTCATGCTGTCGGCCTACCCGCGCCGGAGGCGTCGACACACCCGACTGCGCGCCCGGGGCCGGCCCCACCGGGCCCCTGACCGGCGCGTCCCGGGGTGTCGGCGCGCTCGTGGGTGCCGCGGAGCGAGGGGGTCCTCGGCCGCCGCTGCATCGCCGGCTCCATGAGTCCATCCGCCACGGTAGGTGTGAGCCCGCGTACCGGAGGTACGCAGTGGGCGCGGGGCCGTCCATCCGGGCCCCGTTCGTGGTGGGACCGCGACCGCGGTCGCGGGGCGTGGGGGCGGGGCTCGTGCCGCCCCCACGCCGCGGCCGGACCACGCGGCCGGACGCGGTATGCCCGGACGCTTCGTGGGGTACCCGGAGGCCGTGACACACGACAACGGCGGCCCGCAGCACACCGCTCCCGAGGAACACGGCGCGGACCCGCGGATCGAACCGGAGCGCGCAGTGGACGAGGCCGAGAACCGGGTCCTCGGCCGGCGCGCCGAGGACCCGGGCGACGACGGCGACCGCGAGCAGGACGCCGAGCAGCCCGGCCCCGGGCGCGCCGACCCGGTCGACGACGACTCCTCGACCGGGATCAACGAGGAGTCGTCCGGCTGAACCCGCCCGGCATGCGGAGGACGAGATGCACCTGCAGGACGGCCCGCTCTGCCGGCGGTGCGGGGTCCAGTACCCGCTCGCGGCCGGAACCGGGCCCTGCCCGGTCTGTGAGGACGAGCGCGAGTACGTCGACTGGGCGGGCCAACGCTGGACCACGCCCGCGGACCTGGCGGCCGAGGGGCTCCGCGGTGAGGTTCGCGAGGAGGTGCCGGGCCTCTGGGGGATCGGGACGACCCCGTCGTTCGCCATCGGCCAGCGGGCGTTGCTGGTGCCCGGACCCGGCGGCAACGTGTTGTGGGACTGCACGGCCCTGCTCGACGACGACACGGTCGCCCGGGTGCACGAGCGCGGCGGCATCGCCGCGATCGCCGTCTCGCACCCGCACTACTACTCGACGGTGGCGGCCTGGAGCCGCGAGTTCGGCGACGTCCCCGTGTACGTGCACGCCGCCGACCGGGACTGGGTCCCGCCCGGGGTCGAGGCGGCGCCGTGGGACGGGGCCGAACACGAGATCCTGCCCGGTCGCACCCTGGTGCACCTGGGCGTGCACTTCGCAGGCGGGTCCGTCCTGCACTGGGCCGACGGGACCGACGGGCGCGGCGCGGTCTGCGCAGGTGACATCGTGACCGTCGTGCCGGACCGCCGCTGGGTCGGGTTCATGTACAGCTACCCGAACCTGATCCCGGAGCACCCCGACACGGTCCGCCGGGCGGTCGCGGTGCTGTCCCGGTTCCGCTACGCATCGCTGTACGGCGCCTGGTGGGGACACGTCGTCGTCGGGGACGCGCACCCGGCGGTCGTCGCCTCGGCGCGCCGCTACCTGCACCACCTCGGGCTGGACCCGGACCTCGCGGAGGTGCCGCCTGAGGGCGCGGCGGTACCTGGCCGGCCGGGATGAGCCCCGGTCACGCGCCCCGTCCCCGCTCCGCCTCGACCGCCTCCCGCGGGCGTCCGACGATGAGGGGGTCGGGGACCCCGACGACGTCCGGGTCCTTGGTCGGGTAGTCCAGACCGAACAGGACCCAGCGCAGCGCCTCGATACGGCCGCGTCGCTTGTCGTTGGCGTCGACGACCGTCCACGGCGCGGACGCGGTGTGGGTACGGGCGAACATCGCCTCCTTGGCAGCGGTGTAGTCGTCCCACTTCTCCAGGCTCGCCAGGTCCAGCGGGCTGAGCTTCCACTGCCGCAACGGATCCAGCACCCGGATCACGAACCGGGTCCGCTGCTCGCGGCGGGACACCGAGAACCAGAGCTTCACCAGGTGCACGCCGTCGTCGGCCAGTGAGCGCTCCAGGCTGGGGGCCTCCCGCATGAAGCGCTCGTACTCGTCGTCGGAGCAGAAGCCCATCACCCGCTCGACGACGGCGCGGTTGTACCAGGACCGGTCGAACAGGACGATCTCGCCGGCGGTGGGCAGCCGTTCGATGTAGCGCTGGAAGTACCACTGCCCGCGCTCGGTCTCGGTCGGCTTGTCCAGGGCCACGACCCGGGCGCCCCGCGGGTTGAGGTGCTCGGTGAAGCGTTGGATGGTCCCGCCCTTGCCGGCGGCGTCCCGTCCCTCGAAGAGGATCACGATCCGCCGGCCGGTGTCCTTCACCCAGGACTGCAGCTTCAGCAGCTCGATCTGCAGCGCCCGCTTGGACGTCTCGTAGTCCCGCCACGGCATGCGCTCGGCGTAGGGGTACCCCTCGCGCCAGGTGCCGACGTCCTGCCCGTCCGGGCCGACCAGCGACGCGTCGTCGTCGATGCCCTCGATCACGCTCCAAGCGTGCGCGTCGTCGAGCAGGTCGGCCTTGCGCAACGCCTCGCGCAGCTCCTCGCGGGTTCCCTCCGAGCGGCCCGCGGCGGGGATCTCGCGGAACCGCCGCACGGCCTGTTCGACCGAGGTCATCGGGCACCTCCCCGCAGCCGGACCGACGCCCCCACCCGGCCCGGCGGGCAGGTGCACGTCCGGTCGGGCACGGCGCCGGCAGTGGCGGGCACGGCGGTGTCCGGCAAGCGCGTCATGCGGCAGAGGTACCCGGATCCGCCGGTCAGGAACCTGGTGCGGCGACCGCGTAGTCCTCGCGGCCGGTCCTGCCCGGTGATCGACGATCGAGCGGCGGACGCGGACAACGTGACCGCGTCGACCGCCCGATGAACGATCACCCGTGGTTCGCCGCGCCGGGGCCGTACGAGGCATTTCGGTGGGGTGTCGAGAGACATGATCGAAAACGAATGCAATCGGTGCAGGTCGTGCCGGTGATCTTGAATGTAGTCTAGTCTCATCAGGTGAATTTCGACCGCCCCGGACGATGATCGGAAAGGGGCGACGGAGATCTTTCCGGGGCCTTTCCAGGGCAGTCGGGTAAGCGCTCGGCCGTCAGGGTCGTATGGTCCACGCTGCTGGTCCGGCCGTAGTAGTCCAGGGCTTTGCGTCAGATCGAATGAGTGACGGACGAGGGCCGAAAGGGCCTGAAAAACTTTGCGCCATTCGGGCGGTTCACAAGATGCCGGATCGATGTAGCGTCCGGGTCACTGGCAGGTCGGACGTCGCCCGATTCGTGAGCGGCCGGTCGCTTCTCGTGGAAGGCTCGGTCGGGCCTTCGGTGGCGACCGTCGCCGGTCGAACGGACGACAACCGGAATGGAAAGGTGGACCACATGGGATCACCCGCGAAAGTCGGTCTCGCGGTCCTCGGGGGGTACGTCCTCGGCCGAACCAAGAAGATGAAGCTGGCGATCATGCTCGGCGGAGCGCTGGCCGGCCGGAAGCTGGACCTGTCGCCGACGGAGCTCCTGAGTCGCGGCGCCAAGCTGGCCTCGGCGTCACCCGAGATCGGTCGGCTGCGTGATGCGGTGACCACCCGGCTGCTCGACGCGGGCAAGGACGCCGCGCTCTCGGCGGCGTCGCACCGGATGGAGTCGCTCACCGACTCGCTGGTGGGCCGGGTGGAGAACCTCGGCAAGCCCGTCGAGCAGGTCGCCGGTGGCGCTGGGGAGGCGGCGGGGGCGACCGTCGAGACGGTCGGGGACACGGCCGGCGCCGCGGCGGAGTCCGCGGCGGGCGGGCTCGGTTCCGCCCGTGACGCGGCCACCTCCTCTGTGCGCGGCCGCGGGCAGGACGAGGAAGCCGCCGAGGAACCGGCCGACCAGGAACCAGCCGACCAGGAACCGGCCGACCAGGAACCGGCCGACCAGGACCGGCCGGGCTCGGGTTCCGGGGCGAAGCGGAACTCCCGCGCCGCGAAGTCCACCGGCACGAGCTCGGGCAGCGCGAACCCCCGCAGCACGACCGATGACGACTCGGCACCGAGCCGGCGCACCGGCGGGTCGTCCCGCGCGGGTGCGTCCGGCTCCGGCGCGAGCAGCCGTACGTCGAGAGGGGACCAGCCGGCGAAGAAGCGAACCTCCACGGCTCGCACCGGCAAGAGCACGAGCGCACGCAAGAGCACCGCCAAGAGCAGCGGCACGAACACGGCGAAGAGCACCGGCACGCGCCGGTCCACGCGGACGACGGGGGGTCGTAGCGATGGCTGATTCGGATTCCGACACGGCCACCTCGGTGGCCGACCTGCCCACGGACCGGCTCAAGGGCGCGGTCCAGACGCTGTTGTCCACGGTGGCCGAGCGCGCGGCGAACATGGCGTTGGAGCGGGTGGACTCGCTGACCGGCCGGTTGACCGACGTCGCGGACAACGGCGGCGTGGGCCTGAAGTCCGCGCTGGCCGGCGGCAAGGAGGCGGCCGAGGGAGGTAACCCGGTGACCGGCGCGATCAAGGGTGGCCTGTCCGCCGCCAAGGACAAGGTGATGGGCGCCGTCGGTCTCGGCGGCGACGACCAGGGCAGCGGCGACGGCGGTGGCTCCGGCGGGTCCGGCGGCGGCGGTCGCGGCAAGTTCAAGTTCATGAACATCGTCGAGGAGCTCGACGTCGGCGTGCCGGTGCGCGTCGCTTACGACCAGTGGACCCAGTTCGCCGACTTCCCCACCTTCATGAAGAAGGTGAGCAACGTCGACCAGGAGGCCGACGAGAAGCAGAACTGGCAGGCCCAGGTCTTCTGGTCGAAGCGCTCGTGGACCGCGACGATCATCGAGCAGATCCCCGACACACACATCATCTGGAAGTCGCAGGGCGCCAAGGGCTACGTCAACGGGATCGTTTCCTTCCACGAGCTGACGCCGAACCTGACGAAGGTGCTGCTCGTCCTGGAGTACTACCCGGTCGGGTTCTTCGAGAAGACCGGCAACATCTGGCGCGCGGTCGGTCGGCGCGCACGCCTGGAGTTCAAGCACTACCGCCGGCACGTGATGGTCGAGTCGCTGGTGAACCAGGAGGACCTGGAGGGCTGGCGGGGCGAGATCCGGGACAGCGAGGTCGTCAAGACGCACGAGGAGGCGCTGGAGGAGGAGCGCGCCGCCGAGGAGGACGAGGAGGGCTCGGAGGAGGGCTCCGACTACGCCGACAACGAGTACGCGGACGAGTACGGCGACGAGTACGACGAGGACGGCTGGGCCGAGGACGACACCGAGGACGACACCGAGCGCGAGTACGACGAGCGGGACGACACCGAGGAGCCCCTCGACGAGGACGCCGACGCCGACCGCGCGGAGGACACCGACTACCCGGAGGACGCCGAGGACCTCGACGAGCCGGACGACGTCGAGCAGGAGGACCGGGAGCCGACCGACGAGGCCGCCGACGAGGAAGCTGCCGACGAGGACGCTGATGCGGGCGAGGCCCCGGGGGGCGACGGCGACCGTGGGGGGACGCGGACGACCCGCGCCCGCCGTCGCCAGCCCAGCGGGGCCTGACCGAACCGACGCGCGGCCGTTCCGGGTCCACCGCCCTCGCGCGGCGGTCTCGCCCGGGCGGCACCCGAGCGAAGGAAGTGATCACGAGTGACCGTGAGCCAGCGCCAGGGGGGCGGCCGTGTCGAGCGCTCCCAGCTGGGCGATCTCGCCCAGGTCGTCGAACTGATCCTCGACAAGGGACTGGTGATCGACGTGTTCGTCAAGATCTCGCTGGTCGGGATCGAGCTGGTGACGATCGACGCCCGGGTCGTCGTCGCGAGCGTCGACACCTATCTGCGGTTCGCCGAGGCCACCAACCGGCTGGACCTGCACCAGAAGGGCGGCAAGGACCTGGGAGAGATGGTCGGGGGGATCACCGAGGGCGCCTACGAGGGCGGGGCCAAGGGCACCACCCGTGGCGTGCTGGAGGCCGGCAAGGAGAAGGTCGACGAGTTCCGTGGGGAGCGCAAGCAGGAGAAGCAGGAGAGGCGCCGATGAGCGGGCCTACCGAGTCCGGCACCTACGTCTACGGCGTGGTCGCGGCGGGCTCCGACATCCCGACCGGACTGCAGGCGGTGGGCGCCGAGGGAACCGACATCGCCTTGCTCGATCACCGCGACCTCGCGGCCGTGGTCAGCGACATCCCCGTCGACCGCCCACTGGGCCGGCGCGACGACCTGATGGCACACGAGCAGGTGGTCAACGCGGTCGCCGAGAAGGTCACCGTGTTGCCGATGCGGTTCGGGGGTGTGGTCGAGAACGACCAGGCGGTCGTCGACGAGCTGCTGGAGGAGAACCACGACTTCTTCGTCGAGGCGCTGCGGGCGATCGAGGGACGCGTCCAGTTCGTCCTGGACGGGCGCTACGACCAGGACGAGCTGCTGAGCGGCATCGTCGGGAACAACTCGGACATCGCCGAGCTCAGCGAGTCGATCCGCGGCCAGGACCCGGACGCCACCTACTACGACCGCGTCCGGCTCGGTGAGCGGATCGCGGCCGAGCTGGAGGAGCAGCGCACCGCCGACGCCGAGGATGCCGAGGAGCGCCTCGCGCCGTTTGCCGACGCGGTGCTGGTGAAACAGGCCGGCGGCGAGGACGGGGCCGTCAACATCTCGTTCCTGGTTCCGCGCGACCGACGCTCGGACTTCGAGCAGGCGGTCGACGCGCTCGGCGACGAGTGGGGCGACCGGGTCGCGCTGCGGCTCGTCGGCCCGGTCGCCCCGTTCGACTTCCTGCCCGAGCCCGCCGAGCCGGAACAGGGGTGACATGGGACTGATCACCGGGCTGCTGACGTTGCCGCTCGCTCCGGTGCGCGGCGTCGTGTGGGTCGCCGAACAGGTCGAGGAGCAGGTCGACCGGGAGATGAACGATCCGGCCGTGCTGCGGCAGAAGATCGACGACGCGGAACGCGCCTTCGAGCGCGGAGAGATCGACGAGGCCGAGCGGGACGCTCGCCAGGAGGAGGCACTCGACCGGATGACCGGCCGGGACAGGAGGGGCGGGGGTGGCTGAGCAGCCGAAACGTCCCCGCCGAGAGGCCCCGGCGAACCGGCGCCGGCAGAGCGAGCCGGCATCCGGCGATGCGGGGGCGGAACGTCCCGCGCGCCCGCGCCGCCGCCGGGAGGAGAGCGGCGACGGCACGCGCGCGCGGCGGACTGAGGACGGGACCCGGCGGTCGCGCAACGGAACGTCCGATGGGGACCGCGAGCGCCGCTCCGCGCGTGCCGAGGACGGGGAGCGGGCGCCGCGGCGTCCGCGCGAGGGTCGCTCCGCCGACGATTCGGATCGCCGCCCCGCGCGACGGGCCGCCGACGATTCGGCCTCCCGTCGGCCCGCCCGGCGGCCGCGCGCGGAGCCGGAGGGCCGGGCCGGTGACGCGGTCGACGCGGCCGAGCAGGACGACCACGAGGGTGGAACCCGGTCCCGGCGGCCCGTACGGCGTCGCCCGCGAGGTGCTCCGGTCCAGACGGCCGAGGCCGACGAGGGGGTCGCCACGGACGAGGCGGAGGACGCCGACGGGGACGTCGCCGAGCACACCGCCGATGAGGCCGACGAGGACGCGGAAGCGGACATCGCGGAGGACGACGTCGATGGCGACTCCGACGAGGATGCCGACTCCGATGAGGACGCCGACTCCGGAGAGGACGCCGACTCGGACGAGGACGACGGGGCCGATGCGGACGACAGCGACGACGAGGCCGCCACGGACACCGGGGACCCGTCCCCGCCGGCCCGCCGGAAGCGGTGGGGTGCCCGTGCGGTCTCCCGTGCCGCGGTCGAGCAGGTGATCGAGATGACGGGCCGCCAACCCGAGGGCGTGACCTCGGTGGCGCGCACCGACGACGGCTGGACGGTCGACGTCGAGGTCGTGGAGACCCAGCGCATCCCGGACTCCGCGGATGTGCTGGCGGTCTATCAGGCCGAGCTCGACGAGGAGGCCGAACTGATGTCGTACCGCCGGATCCGCCGCTACATGCGGGGGAGCGGCGACGACTGATGAACCGGCCGGGAAAGAGGGGGCCGACATGAGCGACACGGTGCGATGGACGTCGGGACAGCCGCGGCGACAGGAGTCCCGGGGGGACGGATCGAACCTCGCCGACATCCTCGAACGGGTGCTCGACAAGGGGATCGTGATCGCCGGTGACGTGCAGGTCAACCTGCTCGACATCGAGCTGCTCACGATCAAGATCAGGCTGGTGGTCGCTTCCGTCGACCGGGCCAAGGAGATGGGGATCGACTGGTGGGAGCGGGATCCCTCGCTCTCCGCCGGACGCCAGGACCTGGAGACGGAGAACGCCCGGCTGCGCGAGCGCGTCGAGGCCCTGGAGCGCGCCGCACCGGCGGGCGGGCGTCCCGCCCGCGACGCCCCCGGTGAGATCGAGGGCGCCGACGACGAGGACGAGGACGCCGACCCGGCCGACGCGGGCCAGGCCGACAACGAACCGGCCGACGACGAACCGGCCGACGACGAGCCGGCCGACGACGAACCGGCCGACGATTCAGCCGATGACGTTGCGGCGCAGGAGGATCCGGAGGGCGACCGGGACGAGCCGCAGGAGGACACGGTCGACGAGGAGCCCGCCCCGTCCCGCCGGAAGGGCGAACGCGCGAGCGCGCGGCAACCGGCCCGGCGCCGGTCACCGTCCCGTGACGGCACTCGGAACGAGCGGAGGCGGTGAGGGCAGGCGATGTCGAGGTTCTACGTGTACGCGGTCTGCGGCGAGGCGCCGGACCCCGCGGCCGACGGGCTGACCGGGATCTCCGGATCGGCGGTGGAGGTGCTCCCGTGCGCGGACCTGCTGGCCGTCGTCAGCGAGGTGCCGACCGAGGAGTTCTCCGCCGAACGGCTCGAGGAGTCCATGCAGGACCTGCAGTGGCTGGCCGCCACCGCGCGCGCCCACCACGACGTCGTCGACGGGGTCGGACGGCACACCGCCGTGGCGCCGCTGTCGCTGGCGACGGTGTTCGACGACCGGACGCGCGTGCAGCAGGCGATCGAGGCCCGCCGGGACGGACTGGCCGCGGTCCTCGACCGGGTGCGGGGCCGGGCCGAGTGGGGGATCAAGGTGTTCCGGCCGGAGGCCCCGAGCCGTCCGGCCGAGCAGAAGCAGGAGCGACCGGCGTCCGGCAGCGAGTACCTGCGCCGCCGGAAGGCGGCGGTCGATGCGGCCCGCCGACGCAGCGACGGGGCCGAGGAGGAGGCCACCACCCTGTACGACGAGCTCGCCACGGTGTCGGTCGACGCCCGGCGGCACCGGGTGCACGACAGCTCGCTGACCGGGCGGTCCGAGCCGATGGTCCTCAACGCCGCCTTCCTGGTCGACGACGCGGACTCCGCGACGTGGCGGTCCACCGTGGAGCGGGTCGCGCCGACCGGGTTTCTGGTGGAGGTCACCGGACCGTGGGTGCCGTACTCGTTCGCGGCCGTGCCGGAGCCGGAGGTGGACCGGTGAGCGGCGCCCTGGAGTTCGGCGGGGAGGATCGGACCGGGGTGTTCGGGGGCCGCGAGGTCGCACTGGTCGACCTGCTCGACCGGTTGCTCGCCGGCGGTGTCGTGCTCGTCGGCGATGTGACGATCTCACTCGCCGGAGTGGACCTCGTCCGGGTGTCGCTGCGGGCACTGATCACCTCGATCGCCCCGGTCGACGACGACCTGCCGGCCCCGGCCACCCTCCCCCCGGGACCCGACGCGTGAGCGCCCGGGACCCCGACGACGACACCGCGCCCGGCCGTGCCCGGCCGGGTGGACGGGTGGAGATCGACCGCGACTCGGTCGAACAGGACCTGATGAAGCTGGTCCTGACCATCGTCGAGCTGCTGCGCCAGCTGATGGAGAAGCAGGTCCTGCGCCGGGTCGACAACGGGGACCTGTCGGACGAGCAGGTCGAGGACCTCGGCAGCGCGCTGATGCATCTGGAGACGGCCATGGACGATCTCACCGAACGGTTCGGGCTGACCCCGGAGGACCTGAACATCGAGCTGGGGCCGCTGGGCCCGTTGCTGCCGCGGGACCGGTGAGGCGGTCGCCGCACGCGCGTCCGACATGGGCTCAGATCGGTTCGGAGCCCCCACCGAGGACGTCGGTGTGGTCGACGCCGTGCTCGGTGGCCGTGGGCGCGGTGCCGTCGTCGGCCGCGGCCGAGGCCGCGGCGTCGGCGTCGTCGCGCCGGGCGAACTTCTCGAACAGCCCGCACCCGCAGTCGCACCGGGCGACCCACTGGTCGGCCACGTCGGAGATGGGGAGAACCTGCGGATCATGCAGTTGGGTACTCATGCGGTCACCTCGCGTATCGGGGCCGGACGGTTGATCCAGTGGATCATTCCCGGACGCACCGGCCTACGCCACTCGGACGATCACGCCCCCACCCGTTGATCCGCCCGTACGGGTGAACCCAACAGGTCGGCCAGCCCATCGCGGGCCCGGCCGGTCGTCCGTGCGCTGGTGCACACCGTCCCGGGCGCACCGTGCGCGACCCGGTAGCCGGCGGCCCGTAGCCGGGCGACGATGCCGTGGTCCTCGCCGCAGGCGATGTCCGGGAAACCGCCGACCGACAGGAACGGCCCGGCCCGCAGTCCCAGGTTGGCCCCGTACACCGGATGGTCGGGCAGCGGCGGCTCGCCGGGCGGTGCCGGCCTGCCGGGCAGGTCCAGCGCCACCCCGCCGGCCACCGCGTCCGCACCGGCTGCGGCGGGGTCGAGATGCGCCCGTACCCACCCCGGGTCGACGGTGCCGTCGGCGTCCGTGCTGAGCAGCCACGTCCGCTCGGGGTCGGCGTCGAGGCGCGCCAGCGCGGCCTCCGCCGCCCGGTTCCGCAAGGCGCCGATCGTGCCGCCGGACCGGTCCTCGTGCACCACGGCCGGCAGCGCGGCACCGGAGACGGCGGCCCGGGCGCGCCGCACCGTCGCGTCGGTGCAGCGGTCGGCGAGGACGCACACTGCCGCAGGGCGCCCGGCCACGGCGAGTGCGGCCAGCACCGAGCGGACGCAGGGACCGACCAGGTCCTCCTCGTCGTGCGCGGGTACCAGGACCCCGACCGCGTCGATACGGCGCCGGCTCACCGCCGCCGGACCACGTGCAGCAGGAAGTCCTCGTCGACGTGCTCGACCAGGGTGTCGAAGCGGTCGTCACCGAGCACCCTGCGGTGCACCGCCGCACCGTCGGTGGGCGCCTCCGCCGGCCACCCGCGCCAGTGCACCAGCACCAGGTCCCCGCCCGGGACGAGCGCCCGCGCGACCCGCTCGAGCACCGCGTCGACGCGCTCCTCGGGCAGGTAGTAGAGGACCTCGGAGAGCACGGCCAGGTCGATGCCCTCCGGGAGCGCGCGCTCGTCGTCGATGTCGGCGCGGGCCACCTCTACCTTGGAGTCCGCCTCCACCGCCGCGGTGGTCGCGTGGATCGCCGCGGCGGTGGCGTCGGTGGCCACCAGGCGCCCGCACCGGCCGACCAGGTCGCGTGTGAGGGCGCCCAGCCCGCACCCGGGCTCCGCGCCGACCCGGTAGTCCGTGCGGGGCAACGACGCCAGCAGCACGTCCCGCTTCCGGCGCTCGTACCAGGAGGTGCGGACCTCCCAGGGATCGGCGCCATCGCTGTAGAGCTCCGCGAAGACCGCGGTGGGCGCTCCGTCCCGCGGTGGCTCCCGGAAGTAGACCTCCCGGTCGCCGTGGAAGTGATCCAGGGTGGCGGCAGAGAGCACCGGCCGGTCACCGCCCGCGGGCACCGAGGTCTGCGACGCGTGCGCCGCGATGGCGCACCGCTTGGCCGTCCGGTCGTCCGGCCCCAGGGCCAGCCCGAACGCGCGGTCCCAGGGCACCGCCGGGTCGTCGGGGGAGATCCGGGTCCGGGCCCACACCGGAAACCCGAAGCCGTGCGCCGTCACCGGTGCCGCCGCGATGCAGGCCCGGCCGATGGCCGCGTGATCCGGGTGCGGGTCGGCGCGCCACGGGCTCACCCAGGCGTCCGCGCCGGCCAGCAGCGGTGTCAACGCGGCGACCAGCGCCTGTTCGCCACCGTCCGAACCGGACGGACCCGAACCGGACGACGCCGGATCGGACAGTCGCGAGTCGGGGAGTCCGAGCCGGTGGACCTCGGCGTCCACCCCGAGCTCCGCCAGCGCCGCGTGCAGCTCGCCGATCCGGGTGCGGGCCAGCGCAGCGCGGTCCATCGATCCGACCTCGGGTAGCGCCGCCTCGCCGTCGGTGGCCAGCACCAGTTCGACCCGGCCACCCGCGGCGGTGACGCGACGCAGCAGGCCGGCCGCGCCGAGCGTCTCGTCGTCGGGATGGGCGGAGACCGCGACCAGGCGCCCGATCCCGGCCGGGTCCAGCTCGCGCGCGGCCCGGACCGCGACGGCGTCGTCCCAGGCGCCGGCCGGCACACGCGGCTCCATCAGCGCCCTCCGCGCTCGAGCAGGGCCCGCCCGATGTCGGCGAGATCCCGCCCGCCGTGGTGCTGGCGCAGGTAGATCTGCAGGTCGGCGAGCCGGACGCCGAACCGGGCGGAACCGGCCAGCGCGCTCACCCCGGACACGGCCGGAGCCTCGTCCAGCACGGTACGGCCGGCCCGTTCCACCGCCGAGCGGGCCACCTGCACCGCGCGCCGGTGCGAGCTCCCCGGGTCGCCGTCGATCGCGCGGGCGGTCGAGGCGAGCAGCGCGTCCGCGGCGCTCACCGCGACCACCGCGGTGCCCAGCCCGGCCAGCCGGTGCGGGTCCTCGGCGTCCGGGCCGAGCGCCGCCGCGACCTCGTCGCAGAGCGCCGCCGCGCCGCCCAGCCACACCGCGGCCACGCCGGCGCCGCCCCACCAGAACCCGGGCCGGTCGGTGTAGGCGTCCGGGCCGCCGACGACCGTGTCGGGCGGGACCGGGACGTCGTGCAGCACCACGTCGTCGGAGTCGCCGGCCGCCATCCCCGGAGCCCGCCACCGCCCGGCGCACCGCTCGACGTGGACGTCGCCCAGGTCCAGGTCCACCGTGCGGGTGGTTCCGTCGTCGGCCCCCGCGACGACGAGGGCGCGGTCCAGCAGGTGCGTGCCGGAGCAGAACCGGACGGTGCCGCGCAGCCGGAGCCCGCCGGCTCCGCCGGCCAGGTGCGCACCGCCGCCCGCCCGGGACGCCCAGACGCCGTAGAGGCGGTGGGGCTGCGGCGCGCGCCCGGCCTCGGCCAGGATCGCGACGGCGTCGGTGTGCCCCTCGACGAGCCGGGCCAGCGACAGGTCTCGGCGCCCGAACCGGGCCAGCGCCGCCCAGCGGGACACCGTGTCGCCGTCGCCGGGCAGCGGCAGCTCCAGCTCCCGGTCGGCGAGCGCCGAGCGGAACTCCGCGGCAGGCCCCAACCGGGGCGGCGCCGCCGGCCCGTCCGGGTACGGGACGGGGGCGAGTACTCCGGGCAGGCCAGCCACCGTGGTCACCGGGGAACGATCCCGTGTCCGGCGCCGGCGCCGGCGGCGGTGCCGCGGCCGGCCGGTGGGAGCGTGCGGGCGGGGCGCGAGTGAATCCTCACAGGTGTCCTCCACGATGGACGTGCGATGCCAGGCATCGCGGACGGCGCGGTGCTTCTTGCGTCCCCCGCGCCGGCCGGTTCAAACGCCGGTCGCCGGGGTCGTGTCGGGCGGGGCGCGCCGAACCGACGGATCACATCGGGCATGGCGCCACCCGGGGCCGCGACCGGCGAGCGCGCCTGCGCACCGGCGGGGGAACCCATTAGTCCTCGACGGCCGCGGGCAGGCGCTGGGCCGTCCGGGACAGCAGCCGCGGCACGTGCATCTGCGAGATGCCGATCTCCCCGGCGATCCCGGACTGGGTACGGTTGCCGTAGAACCGCAAGAGCAGGAGCCGGCGCTCGCGTTCGGGCAGGTCGTTGATCCCGTCCCGCAGGTCCTGCCGCCCGGAGACGACCCTCTGTCGCCGGATCCTCGTAGCCGAGCCGATCGCCGAGCGTGAGGTCGTCGTCCGGGCCGGTCCTGTCGAGCGGCTCGGGCCGGTACGCGTCCGGGGTGTTGAGCGCGGTGACGACCTCCTCGGTCCCGGCTCGGAGCTCGACCGCGATCTCGGAGGGGCGCGGCGCACCGCCAAGCCGCTGGGTGAGGTCACGGCCGGCCCGCCGGATTCCGCCCCCGAGCACCTTGACGTCCCGCGGGACCCGCAGCGGCCAGCTGTGGTCGCGCAGCATCTCGCCCCGCACGCTCGGCACCAGGTACCGCGGCGCGGCCCCGCGGGTGGCGGGCCGCCCCCACGGGTCGGCGACGGCCGGCGGACCGGAGTCCCCCCGTACTGCGGGCCGGCGGCACCGGTGCGGGCCCGCCGGTGGTGGCCGTGTGTGAGACGAGGTAAACTCATCAGGAAACCTGATGAGAAGATCACCGAAGGGACGCTCGCCATGGCCGCGCCGACCGCCGACGGTCCCTGGGGCGACACCGTGCTCGTCGAGTTCGACGAGGGCATCGCCTGGGTCACGCTGAACCGCCCGGACAAGCGCAATGCGATGAACCCGGCCCTGAACGACGAGATGGTCGCCACCCTGGACGCGCTCGAGGCCGACCCGCGTTGCCGGGCCCTGGTCCTCACCGGCGCAGGCGACTCGTTCTCGGCCGGGATGGACCTCAAGGAGTACTTCCGCGAGGTCGACGAGTCCGGGGATCCCGCCCTGCAGACCCGGGTCCGCCGCGCCTCGGCGGAGTGGCAGTGGAAGCGGCTGTCGAACTGGTCCAAGCCGACCGTCGCGATGGTCAACGGCTGGTGCTTCGGCGGGGCCTTCACCCCGCTCGTGGCGTGCGACCTGGCGATCTCCGACGAGGACGCGCAGTACGGGCTGTCCGAGATCAACTGGGGCATCCCGCCCGGCGGGGTCGTCAGCCGGGCGCTCGCCGCGACCGTCAGCCAACGCGACGCGCTGTACTTCATCATGACCGGCGAAGCGTTCGACGGCCGTCGGGCCGCGGGGATGCGGCTGGTCAACGAGGCCGTCCCGGCCGCGCGGCTGCGTGAACGGACCCGCGAGCTGGCACTCAAGCTGGCGTCGACGAACCCGGTCGTCATGCGGGCCGCCAAGGTCGGCTACAAGCTCGCCCAGGAGATGCCCTGGGAGCAGGCCGAGGACTACCTCTACGCCAAGCTCGAGCAGTCCCAGTTCCTCGACGGCGAGCGCGGCCGGCAGCAGGGCATGGCCCGGTTCCTGGACGACAAGACCTACCGCCCCGGGCTCTCGGCCTACTCGGACGACTGAGCGGGCCGGGCAGGTCAGAAGTTTCCGCGCCGGGACTGCTCGCGCTCGATGGCCTCGAACAACGCCTTGAAGTTGCCCTTCCCGAAGCCCAGCGAGCCGTGCCGCTCGATGAACTCGAAGAACACCGTCGGGCGGTCGCCGAGCGGCGCCGTGAAGATCTGCAGCAGGTAGCCGTCCTCGTCCCGGTCGACCAGGATCCCGCGGGACCGCAGCTCGGAGATCGGGACCCGGACCTCGCCGATCCGGGACCGCAGGTCGGGGTCGTCGTAGTACGCGTCCGGGGTGGGCAGGAACTGCACGCCCCGCGCGCGCAGGACGTCGACGGTGTCGAGGATGTCGCCGGTGGCCAGCGCCAGGTGCTGGGCGCCGGGGCCGCCGTAGAAGTCCAGGAACTCGTCGATCTGCGAGCGCTTCCGGCCGGGGGAGGGCTCGTTGAGCGGGAACTTCACCCGGTGGTTGCCGGAGGCCACGACCTTGCTCATCAGCGCCGAGTACTCGGTGGCGATGTCGTCCCCGACGAACTCGGCCATGTTCGTGAAGCCCATGATCCGGTGGTAGAAGTCGACCCAGGAGTCCATCCGGCCCAGCTCGACGTTGCCCACGACGTGGTCGAGTGCCTCGAACAGCCGCGGGCCCGGCGGCACCGAGGACCCGCGCGCCACGTAGCCGGGCAGGTAGGGGCCGGTGTAGCGGCTGCGGTCGACCAGGGTGTGCCGGGTGTCGCCGTAGGCGGCGATCGCGGCGGTGCGCACGGTGCCGTGCTCGTCGGTGACGTCGTGCGGTGCGGCCAGGACCGTGGCGCCCTGGGCGCGGGCGTGGTCGATGCAGCGGTCGACGTCGGGGACCTCGAGTGCGATGTCGACGACGCCGTCGCCGTGCGCGCGGTGGTGGTCGGCGATCGGGCTCGCCGGGTCGACCGCGCCGCGCAGCTCGAACCGGATCGCGCCGGAGCGCAGCACGTAGGCGTGGTGGTCGCGGTTGCCGGTCTCGGGTCCGGAGTAGGCGACCTGCTCCATCCCGTAGACGCCCTGGAACAGCTGGGCGGCCTGGGTGGCGTTGCCGACCGCCCAGGCCACCGCGTCCCAGCCGGTGACCGGGAACGGGTCGGCCGCGCTGTCGTACTCCACCAGGCCGACGAGCCGGCGCAGCCGATCCAGGTCGAGGTCGGCGAGGCGTTCGGAGTCGGTGAGGGTCTGCTCGATGCTCACGGTGCGCTCCTCTCGGGAACCGGTGGCGGGCAACGAGCACACCGGAACGCGGAGGGACCGGCAACCGATCCCGATGGAGCTGGGCGCAGCGGTCAGAACTGCCCGGCCGATCCCGCATCCCGCTGTACAGTCCGCCCACATGACGGTGCAGCTGGACGCCCTGGACGTCGACCTCATCACGGCGCTGCCCGCGCACTCCCGGGTCGGGATCCTGGAGCTCTCCCGCACGCTGCGCGTCGCCCGCGGGACCGTCACGGCCCGGCTGAACCGGCTGGAGGAGGTCGGGGTGATCACCGGCTTCGGCCCGGTCGTCGACGTCGCGGCCGCCGGTTACGAGCTGCAGGCCTTCGTCACGCTGGAGATCGCCCAGGGCGCCCTGGACGACGTCGCGGCCGAGCTGAGCGCCCAGCCGAACGTCCTGGAGGCCTACGCGACGACCGGGTCGTCCGACCTGCTGTGCCGGATCGCGTCCGCGTCCTATGAGGACTTCCAGCAGGTACTGCTGATGCTCAACCGGTCGCCGACGATCAGCCGGTCGACCAGCGTGGTGATCCTCTCGGTGGTCGTGCCGCCGCGGACCGTCCCGCTGCTGGAGCGCTCGCCGCGCAGCCGCCCGAAGCGGGCCCCCGCCTACCGGCCGGACTCCGGGACCTGACCGGCACCGGTCAGCCGACCACGCCCCGGTCGTGCAGGGCGCCGATCTCGCCGGCACCGAGGCCGAGCACGTCGGCCAGCACCCCGTCGGTGTCCCGGCCCAGCTCGGGGGCGTCGCCGGCGTCGCCGTAGGCGCCGTCCCAGCGCATCGGGGACCGCGCGGTGATGCCGGTCTCCCCGCCGGGCAGGGTCATGTCGGCGAGCAGCGGGTGCTCGCGACCGGTGCGGTGCTCGCCGGCCACCCGCGTCATGCCCTGGTAGCGACCCCACAGCACCCGGGCGGCGTTGAGCTCGCGCTCCACGGTGGCCGAGTCCCGGGCGCCGAACCACGGCTTGAGGACCGCGGCGATGGTGTCCCGCAGCCGGTAGCGCTCGGTCTCCCCGGTGAGGTCGGTGTCCAGGGCGGACTCCAGCGCCTCGAAGACCGCCTCGGTCCCGGTGACGGAGACCAGCGCGCTCCACTGGGCCGGGGTGAGCGCGACGACCATCACCCGCTCGCCGTCCGAGCATGCGAAGTCGACGCCGAAGCTGCCGTAGACGTGGTTGCCGTGCCGCGGCCGCTCGTGGCCGCGCTCCTCGGCCTCGGAGAGCCAGCCGAGGTTCGCCACCCCCGCCAGCGCCACGTCGGACAGGGCCAGCTCGGAGTACACGCCGCGGCCGGTGCGGGAGCGGTCGTAGAGCGCCGCGAGGACCGCGGTGGACACGCTCAGCCCGGTGACCAGGTCCCACGCCGGCAGCACATGGTTGACCGGGGTGGCGCCCTCCTCGCTGCCGGTGATCTGCGGGATACCGACCTCGGCGTTGACGGTGTAGTCGACCGCGGGGCGGCCGTCCGGGTAGCCCTGGACCCGGATGTGGATCAGGTCCTCCCGCCGCCCGACGAGCACGTCGTTGGCCATCCAGCGGCGCCCGACGACGTTGTCGACGAGCACGCCGCGGTCCGGGCCGGGCGCGGTGGCCAGCGCGAGGAGGAGCTCGCGGCCCTCGTCGGAGCGCATGTCGACGGTGATCGAGCGCTTGCCCTTGTTCAGCGACGCCCAGTAGTACGAGTCGCCGGCGCCGTGCCCGGCTGCCGGCCAGCGCAGGTGGTCCGGGCCGCCGCCGAGCGGGTCGATCCGGATCACCGAGGCGCCGAGCTGGGCCAGGGTCATGCCGCCGGTCGGCCCCGCGACGAAGCTCGCGCACTCCACGACCTGCAGGCCTTCCAGCGGACGTCCCACGCCACCACTCCGTTCGTTCGCGACGATCACGGCGGCCGGGCCGGGCCGGACCGCCTCGGCGCCCATCCTGCCTCCCGGGCACCGCGCCGCCCGCCGCCGGGCCGGTCCTGGCCCGCGGCCGGACGGATCGGCTATGGTCGGCGCCGTGCGTGGCCGGATCATTATCGGGCGCGCCGGCTGAGCCAGGTCGCCGGCGCGCCGTTCGCGTGCCGCCGCGGCACCCGCCGAGCCCGGGACCTGGCCCGGATCCCCCGGGAACCGCACTCGAGGAGATCCGCCGTGACCGCATCCGTGCGCGACGCCCCGCCCGTACCCGATCCCGCAGCGGCCCGTCCCGCAGCATCCGATCCCACGCCGCCGGATCCCGCGGCATCCGATCCTGCGGCCGCGGATCCCGGCCCGGACGGCCGGTCCGTCGTCGTCGAGCTGGTGCCCGGGCCGGACGGCCCGCTGGCGATCCTGACCATGCTGCGCGGCCGCCGCTACGACGTCGTCGACGTGCGTGTCGAGCGGCGCGGCGCCCGGATGACGGTGTCGGTGGCACTGCCGCCGTCCCGGATGCCGGTGCTGCTGGAGCGGCTGCGCCGGATCCCGGTCGTGCTGGCGGCCCACGCGGCCTGAAGGACGCCGGTCAGCCCGGTGCGGGGCGGTCCAGCATCGCCGGTACCTGCCCGGCGGGCACCGGCTCGCCCAGGTGCCAGCCCTGACCGACGTCGCACCCCAGCTCCCGCAGCCGGTGCGCCTGCTCGGCGGTCTCGACCGACTCGGCGACCGCGCTCAGCCCCAGCGTGTGCGCCAGGTCGATCACCGCGGAGAGGATGACCGGGCTGTCCACGTCCCGCCCCGCCGCCCCGGACGCCGATCCCTGCGTCACGAACGACCCGGCGAGCTTGAGCACGTCCACCGGCAGCCGGTGCAGGTAGGCCAGGTTCGACCAGCCGGTGCCGAAGTCGTCGATCGCGATCCGCACGCCGAGCGCGGACAGCTCCTGCAACGCCTCCACCGGCCGTCCCTCGGCGGCCATCAGATCGCTCTCGGTCAGTTCCAGCTGCACCGACGACGGTGCCCGCCCGGTCTCGGAGAGGATCGCGGCGATCCGCTCGACGGCGTCCGGCTCGCGCAGCTGCCTGCCGGACACGTTCACGCTCAGGACGAGGTCGGGGTCGGGCCACGCCGCCGCGTCCCGGCAGGCGCGGCGCAGCAGGTACAGCCCGAGCGGGACGATCAGCCCGGTCTGCTCGGCGATCGGGATGAAGACGTCCGGGCCGAACCGGCTCCCGTCCGGCGGCCGCCACCGGGCCAGTGCCTCCACACCGGTCACCCGGCCGTCGCGGAACCGGACCAGCGGCTGGTAGTCCAGTTCGAACTCGCCGGCGTCGAGCGCGGCCGGCATCCGGCCGGACAGCTCGAACACCGCGACGTCGTGGTCGTGCCGGCCGGGATCGAACACGGCGAACCGGTCCCGGCCGTCCCGCTTGGCCCAGTACATCGTGGTGTCCGCGGCCTTCATCAGCTCGACGGCGCCGTCCGGCCGTTCGGCACGCTGTCCGGACCGGGGGTGGGTGACGAGCCCGGCGCTGGCCGACACGGCGATCTCCCGTCCCTCCAGGTACAGCGGGGCACGGATCAGCTCGAGCGACCGGCGCGCGAGCGGGACCAGCTCGTCGACGCCGGTGCAGTGCTCGACGAGCACCACGAACTCGTCGCCACCCATCCGCGCGACGGTGTGCCCCTCGGTACCCAGCGAGCGGTGCAGCCGGGTCGCGACGGTGTGCAGCAACCGGTCCCCGGCGTCGTGACCGAGCGTGTCGTTGATCTCCTTGAACCCGTCCAGGTCCAGGTAGCAGACGCCGACCTCGCCGTCGGCGTCCGGACCGGCCTCCAGCGCGCGGTTCAGCCGGTGGAAGAACAGGGCCCGGTTCGGCAGCCCGGTGAGCGGGTCGTGCTCGGCCTGGTACTGCAGCCGGGACTGCAGCTCGTGCCGCTCGGTGACGTCCTCGACCATCGCGACCAGGTACTGCGGTGCCCCGTCCGGACCGCGGATCAGTGACACCACGAGCTCGGTCCAGACCGGCAGCCCGTCCTTGCGGAAGTAGGCCTTCTCCAGCCGCACGTGGTCGATCTCGCCGGCCGTCATCGCGGCGATCCGCGGCCACGCGTCGGGGTCGTCGTCGGGGTGGATGAACCCGAACACCGACCGCCCGAGCAGCTCATCGGCCCGGTAGCCGAGCATCCGGCACAGCGACCGGTTGACCTCCAGGACCGTGCCCTCCACGTCGGACACGCTGATCCCGATCACGGCGTGCTCGAAGACCGCGCCGTAGCGGGCCTCGGAGGCCCACCGCGCGGCCTCGGCGACGCCGCGGGCCGTGAAGGCCGCGGCGCTGATCCGCTCCTGCTCGGTGCGGGTCCGCTCCTGCAGCGCCCGGGCGTATCCGGACGACAGCTCGTTCAGCGCGGCGCTCGCGCGGCGGATCCGGGCCGGGCCGCCGTCCGGCGGTGCCCCGGCCTGCGGGACGACCAGGTGTCCGGTCAGGACGTCCAGCGAGCTGCGCAGCGCGGCGGGGTCGGTGAGGTGCGCAGCGACCAGGGCCGAACCGACCTCGCTCGCGGTGCCGGGCAGCGCGTACCCGTCGACCACCGCCACCATCCGGCCGGCCAGCTCGCCCAGCAGCGCCCGCAGCTCCGTCCGTCCGATCGAGACGAACGAGCCCGAGTCGATCGCGGCGGTCCAGGCGTCGGCGAGCCGGTCGACGGTGGACCGGCCGTCGTCCGGGCGGTGGGGGAGGGACACGGCGGCTCCGGCTCAGCTCCGCGCGACGCCGGCGAGCCCGGGGTAGTTCTCCATCGTCGTGCCGGCACCGGGTTCCGGCCGCCACTGCGGGATGCGCACGACGCCCGGATCGAGCAGGGTCAGGTCGCCGAAGAGCGCCTCCACCTCGGCGACGTCGCGCATCCGCATCGCGTTCGGGGACCGCCCGCGGTTGTAGACCGTCTGGGCGTCGGTGGCTCCGGAGTGCCCCGCGTCGCTGGCGTGGCTGATCACCACGTGGCTGCCCGGCGGGACGGCGTCCATGTAGGTGCGGACGATCTCGTCCGGGCACTGCTCGTCCCCGACGAAGTGCAGCACCGAGACCAGCAGCACGGCCAGCGGCCGGTCCAGGTCGAGGTGCCGGCGGGTGAGCGGGGCCTCCAGCACCGCGCGCGGGTCGGTGAGGTCGGCCGCCAGCACCTCGGTGCGATCGTCACCGGAGAGCAGGGCGCGGCTGTGCGACACCGCGATCGGGTCGTTGTCGACGTAGAGCACGCGCGGCTCCCCGCCGATCCCGGCGGCGATCTCGTGCACGTTGCCGGCCGTGGGGATCCCCGACCCGAGGTCGAGGAACTGGTCGATGCCCTGCTCGCGCAGCAGGTGCACCACCCGGCGCAGGAAGGCCCGGTTCTGCCGGGCGACCGCGGCCATCTCGGGCAGCACGTCGAGCACCTGGGTCGCGAACCGCCGGTCGACCTCGAAGTTGTGCGAACCGCCCAGGTAGTAGTCGTAGACCCGCGCCACGCTCGGTCGGTTGATGTCGACCTCGTCGGGCGCCCATGCCGGTCGTTCCATTCCCGCGCCCTCCGGCCGGATACTCGCCCTGTACGACGAGCACAACGCTACTGGTCGGGAACCGGGAACGCCCAGGGCTACCCCGGACAGGTGTCACCCGTCCGGGTGGACCGCTCAGCCCGGCCGGTGCGGGGTGCCGCGCAGGCTGTACCAGTAGGCGCCGGCCTCGGCGTCGCCGATCTCGGTCCGGACCCGCGCGGACGCCGGGCGGCCGAACCGCCGCTGGATGGCCTTGCGGGCAACCTTCTCGACCCGGGCGGCGAGCTTCTGCGGCGCCGAACGTCCGACGGTGGTCAGGACGGCGACGAAGGCGTAGCGGGTCGGACCGGTGCGCGGCCACGGCCCGGTGCCGTCGGCGAGCGACAGTTCCACCGACACCGGTCGCTTGTCGTGCTCGTGCAACGCCCGGGTCAGCTCGGCCTCGACGGTGTGCGCCTCGACCCCGGCCGGGGTCTCGACCCGGACCACGGCCATCGTCCGGGTGCTCGGTGTTGCCGCCCGCGGTGCCGGGATCCGGTGTTCCCCGGTCTTCGGGTCCTTCTGCATCTTCGCGCGGTCCGACGTCGGGGGCTTCGGTGTCCTCGGGTGTTTGGGTGTCCTCGGGTGTTTCGGTGTCGTGGGGTGTTTCGGTGTCGCAGTGCTCGGTGCGGGCACGGCGTTCACGGCTCCCTCCGGCGGGCACCGACACCCTCGGTCGGGCACCCGGGCCCATTGTCGACCCGGACTCCTGGTTCCGCGCAACAGGTGTGTGACGCAACGCGGTGGGACGCTCCGATCGGGGTCACCCGCGGGTGGCGCGCTCCAGTGTCTCCAGCACGTGTTCATAGTTGCGCCCGGTCGCGCGGGACATGCCGAGCTCGCAGGTCCGGTTGCAGGAGACGTGCGCGTCCGCGTCGACCGCCGCGAGCTCCCAGGCCTGCGGAGCGGTCGCGGCCGCGGTCAGCTCCGGGTGCAGCAGACCGCGGTCCCCGGCGAACCCGCAGCACCCCCACGAGTCCGGTACGACGACCTCGGCCGCCACCGAGCCGGCCAGCGCCCACAGCGGTTCGACCAGGCCGAGCTGGGTCGCCGAGCACGTCGGGTGCAGCACGATCCGGCCGAGCTGCTCGTGCACGGTGAGCCTCGGGAGCAGGTGCTCGGCGGCGTAGTCGACGGCGTCGAGGATCCGCAGCGAGCGGTACTCCGCCGGTCCACCGGAGACCGTCGCCCGCAGGCCCTCGGTGCACGACGACGCGTCGGTCACCACCGGCAGCCGGCCCCGGTCGGTGGCCGCCCACAGCGCCGGCAGCACCCGGCCGGCCATGGCGGCCGCGCCGTCGCGCAGGCCCTTGGACTTCCACGGCGTCCCGCAGCACAGCGACGCCAGACCCGCCGGGGCGCCGGCCCGGATCCCGGCCCGGTGGCAGAGCCGGACGAACGCGGACGCCGCCCCCGCGCCCCCGTCCGCGCCCTCGGAGCCGAACATGACGCCGGTGCAGGAGGAGAACAGGATCAGGTCGGCGTCGGTGGTGACCAGGCCGGCCGGCTCCCGGGGACCGCCGCCGCGCGGCAGGTCGGCCGACCACTGCGGCACCTGCTCCGGATCGGCCACCCGCCGGGCCGCCGCGGTGACCGCCGCGGCGCCGGGGACCACGCGGGCCAGCGAGAGCGCGGTCCCGGCGACCTTCGTGGTGGCGCCCCAGTGCCGCGCCGCGAACGCCCACCCCTTCGCGGCGACCGGTTGCGGGCGTTCGGCGCGCAGCCGCCGCACCAGGTCCCCGGTGTTGATCAGGACCGGGCAGGCGGTGCCGCACATGCCGTCCACCGCGCAGGTGTCGACGCCGTCGTAGGCGTAGTCGGCCTCCAGCTCGGCGACCAGCGCGCGGTCGCCGGCGGCGCGTGCCTTCTCCAGCTCGCGGCGCAGCACGATCCGCTGCCGCGGGGTGGTCGTCAGGTCCCGGCTGGGGCAGACCGGCTCGCAGAACCCGCACTCGACGCAGCGGTCCACCTCGGACTCCACCGGCGGCGCGGACTTGAGATCGGACAGGTGCGCGGCCGGGTCGTCGTCGAGGATCACGCCGGGGGAGAGCAGACCCTGCGGGTCACACAGCCGCTTGATCTCGCCCATCACCTCGTACAGCTCGTCGCCGTACTGGCGGCGGACGAACGGGCTCATCATCCGCCCCGTCCCGTGCTCGGCCTTGAGCGTCCCGCCGCGGGCCAGCACCATGTCGACCATGTCGTCGGTGAACCGGCCGAACCGGTCCCGGCCACTGGTGTCGCCGCCGGCGTCGCCGAGCCGTTCGGTGAGCATGAAGTGGACGTTGCCGTCCTTGGCGTGCCCGAAGATCACAGCGTCGTCGTAACCGTGGCGGCCGAACAGCTCGATCAGGCCCTCACAGGTGGGCAGCAGATCCGGCACCGGGACGGCGATGTCCTCCAGCAACGCCGCCGTGCCCGACGGGCGCGCTTCGGCGACCTTGGCGTAGAGACCCTTTCGCAGCTTCCACAGCCCGGCCTTGGCCACCGGGTCGGCGGAGAGCTCGCGCGGGCCCTGCAGCGGCAGCCGCCCCAGCAGCCCGGCCGCGGCCCCGGCGCGCTCGTCGGCCTCGGCCGCGGTGTGCCCGCGGTACTCGACCAGCAGTCCCGCGTGCCCGTCGACGGTCAGCGCGCGCAGCCGCGGGTCGGCGTCGGTGTCGGCCTGCCCGACCCGCAGCGAGGTGGCGTCGAGCAGCTCGATGGTGGCGGGATCGGAGTCGACGAGCTCGGGCAGCGCCCGGTTCGCCGCGGCGAGGCTGTCGAAGATCAGCAGGCCGGTGCGGGTGTGCGCCAGCACCGGCACGGTGCGCATGGTGATCGAGGCGATGAACGCCAGCGTGCCCTCGGAGCCGACGATCAGGCGGGCGAGGATGTCGGCCGGGCGGTCGTGGTCGAGGAACGAGTTGAGGCCGTAGCCCATGGTGTTCTTGAGCGAGAACTGCCGCTCGACGGCCGCGCGCAGGGTCGTGTCGCCGCGCAGCCGGTCCCGGATCCGGGCCAACCCCGCCCACAACCCGGGTTCGCGGGCGCGCAACTCGTCGTCGGCGCCGGGCCGGCCGGTGTCCAGTGTGGTCCCCGAGGGCAGGGCGATCTCGAGCGAGTCGAGCAGCGCGTAGCTGTTCGCGGCGGTGCCGCAGGCCATCCCGGACGAGTTGTTCGCCACGACCCCGCCGAGGGTGCAGGCGACCTCGCTGGCCGGGTCCGGGCCGAGCATCCGGCCGCGGGCGGCGAGCCGGGCGTTCACCGCGCGGACGGTGGCGCCGGGCCCGACCCGGACGCGGGCACCGTCGTCGAGGATCTCGATGTCGCGGAAGTGCCGGCGGGCGTCGACCAGGATCCCGTCGGTCACCGCCTGCCCGGACAGGCTGGTGCCGCCGGCGCGGAACGTCAGCGGGACGCCGCTCGCGGACGCCGCGGTGAACAGCCGGGCGACGTCACCGGCCGACGCCGCCGTGACGACCGCCTGCGGGGTGCGGGCGAAGTGCGAGGCGTCGTGCGCCATGCCCAGCCGGTCGATCGCCCGGGTCCGGACGGCGCCGGGGCGGACCGCCGCCGCCAGCGTCTCGTGCAGGCCGGGGGCCGGACGGCCGTCCGCGCCGCTGCTGCTCACGGCTCTGCTGCTCATGGTGCTGCTGCTCATGGTGCTGCTGCGCGCGGGGTTGCTGCTCACGGTGCTGTTCACGACGGCTCCTCGCGTGTGGTCCGACCGATCCCACCATGCCGTGCGCCCGGAGCACCGCCGCCCGCGTGTGTCAGGTCGAGACGCCCGATTCAGCCTCCGGTCTTGCCACGACGCCGCCGGAGCACGGCCCACGCCACCGCGGCGCCGACGAGGAGGCCGCCCGCCCCGGCCGCGACCGGCGCCCAGGCCGGGACCCCGCCGTCGTCGTCCCGCAGGTCGGGCACGTCCGCCGGGTCCCCGTAGTCGCCCTTGCGGGCCAGCGTGCCGCCCTCGGCCCAGCCGCCACCGAGATCGCAGTTCATCCGGTCCCGGGCGGACTCCTCGCTGCGCAGCGCCATGCTCCGGCTCTGCGCACCCGCGGTCTCCCCGGCCGGGACCGCTACCTCGGGCTCGCGCAGCCCGCCGTCGGCCCGGCTGCGGGCCAGGACGTCGTCGAGCAGCCGGTTGCCCAGCGCGAGCCCGTCGCCTGCCCACCGGGCCGTCGCGTCGGTGAGCACCCGCTCGGCCCCGGCCCGGTCGCCCGCGGCGTAGCGGTCGGCGGCCCGGCGCTGCACGTCCGGCAGCTGCTCCAGCTCGCCGGCCTCGAAGCCCTCGAACGCCGCGGTCACCGTGCCGAGGTACTGCTCGGGCCGGGAGCACGTGGCGTACATCAGGCGCTTGAACGTCCGCGTCGCGTACTCGGTGGCCTCCTGCTCGGCGAACTGCGGGTCCAGGTACTCCGACGCCGAGTCGTGGGTGAGGTAGCGGTGCTGGCGGTACTGCACCGGTACCTCGGTGGTGCCGATGTGGAACGGGACGTACGGCGCGGTGGCGGCCGCGGTCACCGCCATCCAGAGCGTGCGAAGACCCGGGTCGGGCACGTCGTCGGCCAGCTGCGCGACCTGGCCGTACCCGCTGCGGTCGTCGGACCAGCGCGGGTCCCGCACGATCCGCTGCACGTCCTGCAGCGTGACCGGGGCGAGCCTGCGGAACTCCTCCTCCAGCGACGGCGGGTGCCGGTACGGGGAGGGGTCCGCCGGGTCGGCGACGCCGCCCGCCGGGACCGGCCGGCCGGGGAACGGGATGCCGTAGACCTGCTGCACGTCGAACGGGGTGCCGGGACGCCACCAGCCGCGCTCGGCCGCGTAGCTCACCAGGTTCGGCGAGGACAGGTGATCGGCGTCCGGGGTGGTGGGGAACTCGCCGATGTAGCCGGGGTAGGAGACGCGGACCTCGTCGGGCCCGAGCCGCTCGGCCGCCCACAGCCCCTGGTCGCCTGCCATCTCGACCAGCACCCAGCCCTCCTTCTCGTCCGCGAACAGGTGCGAGTTGCCGCCGTAGGTGGTGTAGCCGTACCGGTCGATCAGGCCGCCGACGATCTCGACCGCATCCCGGGCGGTGTGCGCGCGTTCCATCGCGATCCGCGACAGGTCGCTGTAGGTCGGTCCGCGCTGCGGGGTGGGCGTCTGCTCGACCAGCTCGAGCCGGGAGTCCGACCACACGTCCCGGGCCGCGACACCGTGCTCGTTCAGGCCGCCGTTGGTGAGCGGCGCGGGGAACCCGACGAACTCCGAGTAGTGCGAGGTGAGGTAGCGGGCGGTCTCGGGAGCCTGCGGGATGCGGGTCAGCTCGCCCGGGATGTCCGCCTCCGCCGTCGCCCCGACCGGCATCGTCGCCCCGGGCGGGTGCTGCCGGTCGGGGACCACGTCGATCCAGTGGCTGGACGGCTCGTGCCCGAACCCGCCGAGGAACGGGTGCCCGTCGGCGGTCAGGTCCGCGCCGACGTAGACGGCGAAGCTCTTGTCCGGCCGGTCCGGCGGCACGGGTGGTGCTGCCTCGCCGGCCTGCGCCGGCGCCGCGGAGGCGAGTGCCAGGAGCAGGCCCAGTACCCCGGCCATCGCCATCCGCCGCATCTGCCACCCCGTCCGATCCGCCCGAGTGCCGGACGGTAGTGGCCGGCGGCCGACCGGTCGAACCCGGAGATCGCCGTCCGAGTGCCGATCCGTGCCATCCGTGGCACCGATCCGCACTCCGGCGATGACCACCCCGTACCCTGCTGCGGCTCGTCACCCCGAAGCGGGTGGAGGAACTCCCCCCGGCGGGGCGTGAACGCGGGTGGCGCCCCGCTACCCGACGACGGGCAGCGGTCCGGACGGCCGGTCGAACAGCGGCCGGGTCTCCTCCCGCGCGTCGCGCCGCCGGGGGATCCGGGGCAGCAGCCGGGTCGGCGGCGCCGCGGCGGCTGCGGTTGGGGCAGGAGGGGGCTCGCGGGGGATGGCATCGGCGGCCGCCGGCTCGGACCGGACCGCGGCGCGGCACTCGGCCAGCAGGTCACGCACCCCGGCGGTGACCGGGTGGTCGGCGCCGAGGAACCGCTCGGCGGACTCCAGCGACGCCGCCAGCAGGCCGGCGGCACCGCGCACGTCACCGGCGTCGGCCCGGGCCAGCGCCAGTCCGGCCTGCGAGGAGAGGGTGTCCGGGTGCGCGGTACCCAGCACCCGGGTCCGGCGGGTGAGGACGTCCTCGTAGCGGCGCACCGCCTCGTCCGGGGCGCCGGTCACCCGGTGCGCCGCGGCGAGCGCGTCGGCGCCGGCCAGCGCGGCCGGGTGCTCGTCCCCGAGCACCTGCTCGCGCACCCGGAGGTTGCGGGCGAGCAGGTCCCGGCCGCGGACCTCGTCGTCGCCGAGCAGGTAGGCGATCGCCAGCGTCCCCTCGACGACGAGGGTGTCGGCGTCGCGCGGGCCGAGGTCGCGTTGCGCGGTGGCGAGTGCCTGCTCCAGCCGGCGGGTCGCGCCCCGCACGGCGACCGGGTCGCCGGACCGGACCGCGGTCGCGGCCCGCTCGTACCGCTCGCGCAGTGCACTGCGTGCGCCGCCGGCCCGGTGGTCGACGGCTGCGCTCTCGCGCAGGAAGGGGGACCCGGCGAACAGGCCGTCGGGATCACCGGTCGTGGCCACGGGGAGACCTCCTCGCGCTGTGCGGGGCCGGGTCGGGTTCGCCCGGTGGTTCATCACGGATGGTAGCGAAGTAAGTCTAGCCTTTCCGAGAGTGAGCTGCGAAAAGGGGTGAACACCACTCGCAAGTGTGACCCAGAGTGTTCAACCGCTCGCCCGTCGTTGATCGACGGGCGGCGCGTGCGGCGCCGCGGGGGCGTGGCAGGGTCGGCGGCGCGACCCTGCACGTGGAGGAGGCCCCGATGGTCCACCCGCTGGCCCGGCTCACCGCCGCCGAGATCGACGCCGCACGCGAGCTGCTCGCGGTGCACGACCTGCTCGCCCCCGGCGTCCGCTGCGCCGTTCTCTCGTTGGAGGAACCCACCCGCGACGAGGTGGCGGCACACCGCGCGGGCGGCCCGGTCGACCGCCGGATCCGGGCGGTCCTGCTGGACGGTGGCAGCGGCCGCTCCCGCACGGTCCTCGCCTCGCTCACCCGCTCGGCGATCGACGAGCGCATCGAGCACGACCCGGTGACCGACGGCCAGCCGCCGATCATGCTGGAGGAGTTCGAGGCCGTCGACGCGATCGTCAAGGCCGATCCGGGCTGGCTGGCGGCGATGGCCGAGCGGGGGATCACCGACGTCTCGCTGGTGGCGGCCTGCCCGCTCTCGGCCGGGTCCTACGACCTGCCCGGTGAGCGCGGACGCCGGATGCTGCGGGTGCTGTCGTTCCTTCAAGCCCGCCCGGACGACAGTCCGTGGGCGCACCCGATCGACGGTGTCGTGGCCTATGTGGACCTGCTGGAGAAGCGGGTCGTCGAGCTCGTCGACACCGGGGTGCTGCCGGTGCCTGCGGAGGAGGGGAACTTCGGCGACGGCCCGTACCGGACCTCGCGCCGGCCGCTGCACGTCACCCAGCCCGAGGGACCGAGCTTCACCGTCGACGACGACGTCGTCGAGTGGGAGGGGTGGCGGTTCCGGGTCGGGTACGACCCGCGCGAGGGCCTCGTCCTGCACCGGCTGTCGATCGCCGGCCGGCCGGTGGCGCACCGGGTGTCGGTGGCCGAGATGGTCGTCCCGTACGCCGACCCGGGCCCGATCCGGTTCTGGCAGAACTACTTCGACGCCGGCGAGTACCTGCTCGGCCAGCAGGCCAACTCGCTGGAGCTGGGCTGCGACTGCGTCGGCGAGATCCACTACTTCGACGCGGTGGTCGCCGACCCGGACGTGCGGCCGCGCGAGATCCGCAACGCGATCTGCCTGCACGAGGAGGACGACGGCGTGCTGTGGAAGCACACCGACGTGTTCACCGGCTCGCAGCAGGTCCGCCGCCGGCGCCGGCTGGTGATCTCGTTCTTCGCCACGATCGGCAACTACGACTACGGCTTCTACTGGCACCTGTACCCGGACGGCGCGCTGGAGCTGGAGGTGCGCTCGACCGGCGTCGTGTTCACCGGGGTGCACGACGAGCGCGCCGCACGGTGGGCGAGCGAGGTCGCACCGGGGCTGGGCGCTCCCTACCACCAGCACCTGTTCTGCGCCCGGCTCGATCTCACCGTGGACGGACCCCGGGCCAGCGTGGACGAGCTGGACGTGCGGCGGCTGCCACGGACCGGGCCGGACGGGGACAACCCGCACGGCAACGCCTTCGGTCGCGACGCGACCCGGATCGGCAGCGAGTCCGGCGGCGGGCGGGTCGCGGACCGCACGGTCGGGCGGGTCTGGCGGATCGGCTCGGCGGAGGCGCGCAACCGGTTCGGCGACCCGACGGCGTACGTGCTCGAGCCCGAGGACGGCCCGACCCTGCTCGCCGACGACGAGTCCTCGATCGCCGCCCGCGCCGCGTTCGCGACCCGGCACCTGTGGGTCACCGCCTACGACCCGGCGCGGCGCTACCCGGCAGGCGAGCTGGTGAACCAGCACGGCGGGGGAGCGGGGCTGCCCGAGTGGGTCGCCGAGGACCGCGACGTCGACGGTGCCGAGCTGACCCTGTGGCACACGTTCGGGGTGACGCACTTCCCGCGACCCGAGGACTGGCCGGTGATGCCGGTGGCCTCCTGCGGGTTCCGGCTGGCGCCGTCCGGCTTCTTCGACCGGAACCCGACCCTGGACGTCGCCCCCGGTCACTGACCGGGGCCGGCCCGCGTCAGCGGCGGACCGCCACCCCGACCGCGGTGGCGGCCGCGGCGAGCCCGTCGCGCAGCCGGGCGATCGCGCCGGGCAGGTGGGCGGTGGCCTGCCCGGCGCGATCGCGCGCGGTCGCCCGGTCGATCTCCGGCTCCAGCAGCTGCTCGACGCCGAGCGCGGCGACCAGCACCAGCGTGGACGCGCCGTGCAGGGTGAACGTCGAGGGGTGGCGGACCATCGATCGCAGCGTTGTTTCCGGCGCGTGCGCGGCGGGCGGGTCGGTGACCGCCAGCCGGGTGTGCCGGCGGCCGAGCAGGCCGCGGCGCTCCTCGACGGCGAGCACGCCGCGGCGCACCAGGTCGATCTGCACGAGCTCGGTCAGCGGGGCGCCGAGCGCGTCGACCCAGGCCCGGACCGGATGGGCCCGCGGCTCGTGGACGACGCTGTCCAGCACCAGCGCCGCGGCCTCGTCGGTGGTGGCCTGCGGGGCCGCGGACCGGGTGGCGTGGACCCGCTCGTCCTCGGTCACGGTCAGCGCCCCGGCGACGACCAGGTCGGCCAGCTGGGCACCGACCAGGCCGCAGGCCAGCAGCTCCGGATGCAGTGCCGGGCGCCCGGCCGGCTCGTCGAGCGCGATCAGGAAGAAGCCGGTCGTCAGCGCACCCTGCTCCATCTCGTCCCTCCCGGCGTCGTCCGGCGTGTGTGACTCTGAGTAGTCGACTGCTCGCCCGTGGCCAGCACAGACCGACCGGATGGACGGTCAAAGTCACGCGACGTTAGCATTTCGCGTCGACACCCACCGTCTCTCGATCAGGAGCGCCGCATGTCCGCACACGCGACCGCCGACCGGCAGGTCCCGGGACTGCGGCGCCGCCGCCTCGGTGTGGTGCACCTGGTGTTCTTCACCGTGGCCGCATCGGCACCGCTGACCGTGCTCGCCGGTGGGGTGACCACCGCGTACGCGGTCGCCGGCAACCAGGGGGTGGCGCTGGCCTTCCTGGCCGTGGCCGCGGTGCTGGCGCTGTTCGCGGTCGGCTACGCCGCGATGAGCCGGCACGTCACGAACGCCGGGGCGTTCTACTCCTACCTGGCGCAGGGTCTCGGCCGGTCCGCGGGCGTGGCCGGGTCGTTCGTGGCGCTGGTGACCTACAACGCGATCCAGGTCGCGCTCTACGGGCTGTTCGGCTCGACGATGTCGGATCTCGTCGCGGACCTCGTCGGGCTGCGGCTGCCCTGGTGGACCTGGGCGCTGGTCGCGATGGTCGGGATCGGCTGGCTCGGCATGCTCCGGGTGGACCTCAACGCCCGGGTGCTCGCGGTGTTCCTGATCGCCGAGGTGCTGGTGGTTGTCGGTTTCGACCTCGCCGGGTTCACCCGCCCCGTCGACGGTGCCATCACCCTCGCGCCGCTGGAGCCGAGCACGCTGCTCGCGCCCGGGATCGGAGCGGTCGTCGCCTTCACCGTCGCGTCCTTCACCGGGTTCGAGTCCAGCGCGATCTACGCCGAGGAGGTGCGCGACCCGCGCCGCACGGTGGCCCGGGCGACGTTCATCGCGGTGACCTTCACCGGCGTGTTCTACGCGCTCTCGGCCTGGGCGATGGTGCTCGTCGCCGGCCCGGCCGACCTGCAGGCGCGGGCCACCGAGGAGGGGCCCGGGCTGGTGTTCGCCCCGCTGGCGGAGATGTTCGGGCCACTGGTCGCCGACGTCGCCGCCGTCCTGATGCTGACCAGCGTGTTCGCCGCGATGCTGAGCTTCCACAACGGCGTCGCCCGCTACCTGTTCGCGCTCGGCCGGGAGCGGGTGCTGCCCCCGGTGCTGGCCACTGTGGGCACCCGCTCCGGCGGGCCGGTGGCCGGCTCGCTCACCCAGACCGCGGTGGCGCTGGTCTTCGTGCTGGCGTTCGTGTTCGCCGGCGCGGACCCGATGCTCGCACTGTTCAGCTGGTTCTCCGGGCTGTCCGCGGTCGGCGTCGTGCTGCTGATGGCCGGCACCGCGGTCGCGGTGATCGGGTTCTTCCGGCGGGACCGCCGGGCCGCCGCCGCGACCTCGGTGTGGGCGCGGCTGATCGCGCCGGCGCTGTCCGCGCTGCTGCTGTTCGTGGTGCTGGTCACGCTGATCGGCAACTTCGACGCGTTGCTGGGCAGCGACCCGTCGTCGCCGATGCGCTGGATCCTGCCCGGGGCGGTGCTCGTGGCCGCGGCCGCCGGGATCGCCCGGGAGCGGTACCTGCGCCGCGCCTGGCCGGAGGTGCACGCCGGGATCGGCGGCGGTGCCCCGGCCCCGGACGGCGTGGCCCCCGAGTCCGGTGCCCCCGCGGTCTACCGCCGCCGGGCCGGCGAGACCGGGCCGGCGGACTGGGCCGGAGCCGGTTCCGGTGACGACGACGCTCCCGTCCCCGACGAGCGCGCCACCACCGTGTTCACGATGCCGGACCGGGGCGGTCCCGGCGCCGACGAGCGGGGCGGCGCCCCCGACGATCCCGGCGGCGACACCGAGCGCACCACGGAGTTCGATCGGCTCCGGTGAGCGGCGGGCGGGCTCAGTCCGCCCGGCCGGTCACCGGCGACGTCCACACCCCGACGATCGCGTCCGCCAGCCCGGTCGCGGCGTCGGCCCAGCTCGCCCGCGGCGTCGGGGTCCCGTCGGCCAGCGCCCGCTCGCGCTGGGCGAAGTGGTGCACGAGCAGCTGCCGGCAGATGTCGCCGCGCTCGAGCCGGACCTCCACCGGCAGCGCCGGGAGGCAGTCGTTCAGTCCGTCCAGGACGGTGGTCAGCGACGGCGAGGCCAGCGAGCCGGCGACCATGATCTCGCGCAACGCCGGGTCGGTCATCACCTGCGCGCCGAAGCGGGCGTACCAGGTCGGCGAGCCGAGGTCGGCCAGATGCTCGGCGGCGGGGCGCACCAGGCAGTCCACCCAGTCCCGGACCCCCGGGTCCGGCCCGAGCGCGGCGACCATCCGCTCGCGGCGGGTGTCCATCGCCGCGGAGTACCGCCGGATCAGCGCGCGGACCAGGTCGGCCTTGGTGCCGAAGTGGTAGCCGACCACGGTGTTGTTGCCCTGCCCGGCGGCCTCGGCGACCGCGCGGTTGGACACCGCGTGCACGCCGTGCTCGGCGAACAGCCGCTCGGCCGCGTCCAGGATGCGGGTGCGGGTCGCCGACACCCGGTCCGACCGGGTCCCCTCGGCTCGCCCGTCCGTGCCGTGCTGCTGGTCCCGCCCACCCGTGCCGTGCCGCCGATCCTGCACGCCCATGCCTGGCCTCCCGCGTCGAGCCTTCCAGTGAACCGTCCGGGTTGAACTCAGTCAAGCGACTGACGTACGTTACGGGTCCCGGCCCCGACGGAGGACGCACTGTGACCACCACCGAGAACCCCCGGCCCGTCGAGCTCGCCCGCACCGGCTTCGGCCCGGCCCCGGACGCCGAGGCACTGCGCGCGCAACGGGGCGTCGCGCGGGTGCCGACCCCGTTCGGCCCGCAGGCGCACCTGCTCACCCGGCACGCCGACGTCCGCCGGATGCTCGGCGACGCCGAGTCGTTCCGCAACGGCTGGGGCCCGGAGAACCTGCCGGGCGGGCCGCGGCGCGACCCGCGACAGCTCTCCGGGGACCGCACCGGCAACCTGCTCTCGCTGGACCCGCCGGACCACACCCGGCTCCGCCGGCTGCTGACCCCGGAGTTCACCGTGCGCCGGATGCGCCGGCTGGAACCGCGGATCGTCGAGATCGTCGACGAGCACCTGGACGCCCTGGAGCGCCAGGGCCCGCCCGCGGACCTGGTCGCCGGCTACGCGCTGCCGATCCCGTCGCTGGTGATCTGCGAGCTGCTCGGCGTGCCGCCGGCCGACCAGGAGGAGTTCCAGACCCGCACCGCGCGCCAGCTCGACACCACCCTCGGCGAGCAGGAGAAGGTGGAGCTCGCCGCCGAGGCGCTGGCCTACATGCAGGACCTGGTCGCCCGCGCCCGCCGCGAGCCCGGCGAGGACCTGCTCGGGATGCTGATCCGCGAGCACGGCTCCGCCGGCGAGGACGGGGCGCTGACCGACGCCGAGCTGGTCGGGATCGCGAACCTGCTGCTCGTCGCCGGCCACGAGACGACGTCGAACATGCTCGCGCTCGGCACCCTGGCCCTGCTGCGCCACCCCGACCAGCTGGCCACGGTCCGGGACGATCCGGACGCCGTCCCCGGCGCGGTCGAGGAGCTGCTGCGCTGGCTGTCCATCGTGAACTCGGGCTCGCCGCGGCTGGCCGCCCGCGACGTCGAGATCGACGGCAGCACGATCCGGGCGGGCGAGCTGGTGCTGTTCAACCTCCCGGCCGCCAACCGCGACCCGGAGATCACCGACGACCCGGACCGGCTGGACATCACCCGCCGCGCCACCAACCACGTCGCGTTCGGACACGGCATCCACCACTGCCTCGGCGCGCCGCTGGCCCGGATGGAGATGCGGGTGGCGTTCCCGGCGCTGCTGCGCCGGTTCCCGGACCTTCGGCTCGCGGTACCCGAGGACCGGGTCGCCTGGGCCACCCAGAAGGCGATCTTCGGCTTGGAGGAGCTGCCGGTCGCCTGGTGAGCGGGTACCTGGTGAGCGGGTTCAGCCCGCCGCGAGGACCTGCTCGCGCAGGATGTCGGCGTGCCCGCAGTGGTGCGCGAGCTCGCGCAGCACCTGCAGGTACAGCCAGCGCACGGTGATCGGCTGCCCGCGCCCGGTGACGACGTCGTCGAGCCCCAGGCCGGCCACCGCGGCCCGGGACCGCTCGCACACCGCCCGGTAGCGGGCCCGGACGTCGGTGATCGTGTCGTCCGCGGCGGGGGAGAACGAGTCCTGCACCGACTCGGGGATGCCCAGCTCGGCCCGGGACGCGCCGGTCACGGCCTGGCCGAACCAGACCGTCTCGACGAACGCGACGTGGCTGAGCAGGCCCAGCGGCGTCGTCGCGGACGGCACGAGGCGGCGCCGCGCCTGCTCCTCGGTGAGCCCGTCCAGGGTCGCGTCGAGCAGCGCGCGGTACTCGTCGAGGAAGGCGTCGAGCTGGACGCGCTCGACGGCGTCCTGCACGGCGAACGGCCGGGCTCCACCCATGGGCCAGAGCCTACGACCGTGGTCGGAGATCGGAAATCGTCTCCTGCTCCGACGCGGTGGCAGGCCTCCCGGCACGAGGCTTCCGGGCATGACCACGACCGAACGGCCCGGCACCGCCGGGCCCTCCACCCTCACCGCGGCGGGCCGATATCCGGCCGTCCCCGCCGCCCGGTCCGTACCGGACGGACGTCCGCCCCGCGCAGGTCGCCGGCTGACCGGTGTGGACGCCGCCCGCGGGCTCGCGGTGCTCGGAATGATCGTCGCGCACGTCGCGGCCGCCGACCCGGGCGCACCGCTGTGGCAGGCCGTGCACGGCCGGGCCGCCGTCCTGTTCGGAGTGCTCGCCGGCGTCGGGCTGGCCCTGATGGCCGGCCCGGCGCTGCGGGCGGGCACCGCGGACGCACGGGCCGCGCTGCGCCGCCGGGTGGCCGTCCGGGCGGTGCTGCTGATCGTGTTCGGGGTGGCGCTCGCCGGGATCAGCTCGGGGCCGATGGTGATCCTGGCCGTCTACGGGGTCGAGTTCCTGCTGGTGCTGCCGGTGTTGTGCACACGCGCCCGCACGCTCGCCACGGCGGCCGCGGTGTGGGCAATGGCCGGACCGCTGCTGTCGTTCGCGCTGCGCTCCGGGATGTCGGTGCAGACCCTCGGGGGGACGGTGTCGCCCACCGACCTGACCGCGCCCGGGTCCGCTCTCGACGCGCTGGTGCGGGTGCTGCTCACCGGCGCCTACCCGGTCCTGACCTGGATGCCGTTCCTGCTGCTGGGCATGGCGCTCGGCCGGCTCGACCTGCCGCGCTACGCCGGTCGGCTGGTCGCCGGGGGGCTGGGCGGCGCACTGCTCGGCTACGGGGGATCATGGCTCGCCGTGGACGTGCTCGGGGGCCGGCAGACGCTGCTGGACTCGGTCGCCCCCGCCGCCGGGCAGCTGGCCCTGCCCCCGGACGCCGTGCTCGACCTGCTCGCCGGCTCAGCGTTCGGCGTCGTGTCCACCACGACACCGGCCTGGCTGCTCACCGCCGGTGGGCACAGCGGGAGCCCCTTCGATGTCGTCGGGGCCGCCGGGGTGGCGGTCGCGGTGCTGGGCCTGTGCCTGCTCGCCGCCCGCGCGGTGCCGGCCCTGCTCACCCCGCTCGCCGCGACCGGCGCGCTCGCGCTGACCCTCTACGCCGGACACATCGCCGTGCTCGCGGCGGTGGGAGACACCGCGGCCGCCGCGCCGTGGGCGGTCACCGGGGTCTTCGTGGTCGCGGCCGTGCTGTTCGCGACCGGCTGGCGGCACCTCGCCGGCCGGGGCCCGCTGGAGGCCGGCGTGCACGCGGCCTCGATCCGCGCGGGAGGTGCCCGATGACCCGCGCACAGACCCCGACCGTGGTCGAGCGGTTCGTCGCGTTCTGCCGGCGGACCCCGCTGCTGATCGACGGCGTGCTGGCCGCCGTGCTGTTCGCGGTCGCGCTGAAGTGGACGCTGGAGGGCAAGGTCCCGAGCGACCAGCGGGTGACGGCGGTGATCGTCGCGATCCTGGCGACCGTGCCGGTCGTGTTCCGGCGCCGCTACCCGGTCCCGGCCGCGGTCGCCGTCGCGGCCGTCGCGGCGACCGGCACGTTCCTGCTGCCCGGGACCATGGCGGGGTACCTGCTCCCGGCCCTGGTCATGGCCTACTCGGCGGTCGCCTACGGGCCGCGCTGGGCGGGGCCGACCGCCGCGGCCGTACTGCTGATCGGGATGCTCGGGCCGTTCCTGGGCCTCGGGGTGCGGGGGTGGCTGCCGACGCCGCCCGGATACCTGGCCGCCCTCGCCGGGGCCGCCGTCCTCGTCGTCGTGTGCGTCTGGCTGGCCGGGGCGCTGCGCGGCGCCCACCACCGGCAGACCGAGCAGTTGCGCGAACGCGCCCGGCTGCTGGAGGAGGGCCGCCGCCAGGAGGTCCGGATCGAGCTGCTGGCCGAGCGGTCCCGGATCTCCCGGGAGGTGCACGACGTCGTCGCGCACTCGCTGTCCGGGATCATCGCCCAGGCCGACGGCGGCCAGTACGCCGCGCAGCGCGACCCGCAGAAGGCCGTCGAGGTGCTGTCCGGGATCGCCACCACCGGGCGGGAGGCACTCGGCGACGTCCGTGGCCTGCTCGCCATGCTGCGCGAGACCGGTCCCGACGACGCCCCGGACGACGCCGGCCGCCCGCAGCCGGGCACCGACGACATCCCCGCCCTGGTCGAGCAGGTCCGCGCCGGCGGGCTGCCGGTCGACCTGTCGGTGACCGGGAGCCCGCGGGAGACGGGCACCGGGCCGGGCCTGACGGCGTACCGGGTGGTGCAGGAGGCGCTGACCAACGTGATCAAGCACGCCGGTCCGGCCACGCCCACCCACGTCACCGTCGGCTGGACCGGCGACGAGCTGACCGTCCGGGTCCGCGACGAGGGCGCGCAGGGCCCCCGCCCGCAGCCGCCGCGCGGCGGGCACGGCCTGGTCGGGATGCGCGAGCGGGCCGCCCTGCACGGCGGTTCCGTCGAGACCGGGCCGCACCCGGACGGCGGCTTCGCCGTGCGGCTGCGGCTGCCCCTGACCCCCGTCCGAGGAGACCGCGAACCGTGACCGACCCCGTACGCCTGATGCTCGTCGACGACCAGGAGCTGGTCCGGGCCGGCTTCGCCATGGTGCTGGACTCCTGCGACGACCTGTCCGTGGTCACCCAGGCCTCCGACGGCGAGCAGGCGCTGGCCGAGCTGGACCGGACCCCGGTCGACGTCGTGCTGATGGACGTGCGGATGCCGCGCCTCGACGGCATCGAGGCCACCCGCCGCGCCGTCGCCGGGCATCCCGGACTGCGGGTGATCGTGCTGACCACGTTCGACCTGGACGAGTCGGTGACCGCCGCGATCGGGGCCGGGGCCAGCGGGTTCCTGCTCAAGGACGTGAAGCCGCAGGACCTGATCGAGGCGGTGCGCACCGTGTACAGCGGCGACTCGGTGGTCGACCCGGTCTCCACCCGGCGGCTGTTGCGGGCCACCGCGCCGTTGCTCACCGCGCCGGAGCCGGCCGGCCCGGACCAGGCCTCCGCGCCGGACGCCGCGGCGGCGCTGGCCGACCTGACCCCGCGCGAGCGCGAGGTGCTGGGTCTGGTCGGGGACGGGCTGTCCAATGCCGAGCTCGCCGCGCACCTGGTGGTGTCCGAGGCGACCGTGAAGACCCACATCGGACACCTGCTGGCCAAGACGCAGTCCCGGGACCGGGTGCAGCTGGTCGCGCTGGCGTTCCGGGCCGGCCTGGTGAGCTGACGCCCGATCACCGGGGTGCCCGGTCGCGATCAGACCGGGCGGGCGTCGATCACGCTGCGCGGGCCGGCGGTCGGGACGACGGCCTCGACCCGGAACCCGGCGTCGGCGAGCAGGGCGGTGTACTCGGCCGCGGTCCGTTCCCGGCCGCCGTGCCCGACGAGCATGTGCAGGTCGTAGAGGGCGGGGCCGGGTTCGCCGGGTCCGTCGTCGGGCAGCACCTGCTCGACGACCAGCAGCCGGGCGTCCCGGTGGCTCGCGGACCGCACGTTCTGCAGCAACGTGCGGCACCGCCCGTCGTTCCAGTCGTGCAGCACGAACGAGAGCAGGTAGACGTCGCCGTTGCCGGGGACGGCCTCGAAGAAGTCGCCCATCATCACGTCGCACCGGCCGGCCACGCCCGCCGCGGACAGCTCGGCGTGCGCGCGCTGCGCCACCTGCGGCAGGTCGACCAGGATCCCGCGGCAGGCCGGGCGGGCGGTGAGCACGTCGCGCAGCATGGCGCCGGTGCCGCCACCGAGGTCGACCACGGTGCTGCCGTCCGGCACGTCGTAGGCGCCGATGACCGCCGCGCCGGCGTCGTCGATCAGGCCGCGCTGGGTGACGTCGTAGAGCGCACCGAGCTCCGGGCGGTGCGCGAGCTGGTCGAACAGCAGCCGGCCGGTGACCCGCCGGCAGGCCTGCTCCCCGGTGCGCACCGACTCGGGCAGGTCGTCCCACAGCGGGCGCCACAGCTGCCCGGTGAGCAGCGCCCGGGCGTGCGCGCCACCCGGTGCGTCCCGGCGCAGGGCCTCGCCGAGCTCGGTGGCCGCCCAGCGGTCGTCGGGCTCGCGGGTGCACAACCCGAGCGAGGCCAGCGCGCGCAGCAGCCGTTCCAGCGTCGGCGGGTGGGTGCCGGTCTCGGCGGCCAGCTCGGCGGTCGGGGCCGGGCCGCGGGCCAGGACGTCGACGACACCCAGCTCGGCGGCGGTGCACACCGCGTCGGTGATCCAGTGCGCCTGGACCATGCCGATCAGCTGCGTGGCGGGGGACGGGCTGGTCTCCATCGGGCCTCCTCGGTGGGGTGCGTCCATCCAGAGTGTCCCCGGTCACGCTCGCACAAGAGGGTCAGTAGGGGTGCTCGCGCAGGTTGACCTGGTCGCAGCTCAGCGCGAACGCGTCGACCTCCTCCGCCGACGGCGGCTCGGCCCGGGCGGCGAACTCGGCCAGCCCGCGGAAGTAGCGCTCCCGCGGCGCCCCGGGCACGAACAGGATCAGGAACCGGGCGTCCGAGTCCGGGCCGGTCCGGAAGGCGTGCACCCCGTGCGCAGGGACGTGCACCAGGTCGCCCTCGCCCGCCTCGGTCCACTCGGTACCGGTGAGCACCCGCAGCCGGCCGGACAGCACGTAGAAGCTCTCGGTGAACCCGGAGTGGTAGTGCGGCATCGCGCCCGGTGCGTCCGCCGGGATCCAGCTCTCGAACAGCCCGAACCCGCCGCCGACGGCGTCGCCGGGAGCGGCGAACCGGGTCCACGAGCCGGTACGGGAGGTGACGGCCCGTTCGCTGTCCGTGCGCGGACGCCAGACGGCGCCGGGTTCCGGGAAGCTCACACGTCCGACCGTAGCCGGGTCGGGGGCCGCTCGGGACCGCCGGTATCGTCGAAAGCACAGGAAGGGCGGGTCCGTCAAGGGGTCCGTCCCGGATCGGTGCGGGAACGGGGTGAGGCCGGTGCGGCCGTCGCGCCTGCTGCCCGTGCTGCTGCTGACGCTGCTCGCGGTGCTGCTCTGTGCCGGGCCCGGGTCGGCCTCGGTGCCCCCGGCGGCGCCTGCCGGGGTGACCGCCGCCGTCCCGGACTGCACGCACCCGCCGACGGCACTGCACGCCGGGGGTCTCGACCAGGTTCCTCGGCGGGCCGACGACGACCCGCCCGGCCTCCCGCCCGCCGCCGGATCCCCGGTGAGCCGGGTCCCCGGCGGGCACGCCGGGACCGCGCTCCCCGTCCCCCCGGAGCGGGCGATCCTCGCCCCGTCGCCGGTCGAGCAGCTGTGCGTGAACCGGAACTGAGCACCGCGCGCCGACACGCTCGTGCATCCGCACGAGCGGCTCCGCCGTACCCACTCCTGGAGGCACACCCGCATGACCCGCAACGTCAAGATCTCCCTGGCCGCCGTCGGCGCATTCGCGATCGTGGTGGCCGCCCTGCTGTTCGCCACCCGGCCGTCGGGGCCGGAGTCCGCGCCGGCCACGCAACAGGTCGCCGCCGGTGACGCGAAGCTGAACAACGCGCCGAACGCGTCCGTCACCATGATCGAGTACATGGACTTCGAGTGCCCGGCGTGCGCGCAGCTGCACCCGGTCGTCGACCAGCTCGTCCAGCAGTACGGCGACCGCGTCCAGTTCGTCGTCCGCTACTTCCCGCTGCCGATGCACCCGAACGGCGAGCCGGCCGCGCTGGCCGCGGAGGCCGCCAACCAGCAGGGCCGGTTCCCCGACATGTCCGCGAAGCTCTTCGAGACCCAGCAGGCCTGGGCCGGGCAGCAGGGCGCCGAGCAGACCTTCCGCGGGTACGCCGAGGAGCTCGGCCTGGACATGGCCGCCTACGACGCCGCCGTCGCCGCCCCGGCCACCGCGGAGAAGGTGAAGGCCGACACCCGGGCCGGCGCCGAGGCCGGTGTCTCAGGGACGCCGACGTTCTTCGTCAACGGCGAGCAGCTCAACCCGCAGTCGGTGCAGGACATCACCGACGCCCTCGACCGCGCGCTCGGGCAATGACTGGCGCGGCCCCCACGGACGAGATCGCCCCGGTCCGTGCCGGCGTTCCGGCCCCGGCCGTGCCCGGCCCGGTCCCGCGACTGCTGCCGTGGCTGCTGACCCTCGGCGGGGCGCTCGGGCTGCTGTCCGCGTTCACGCTGACCGTCGAGCGGATCGAGATCCTGCTCGATCCGGCCTACCGTCCCTCCTGCAGCATCAACCCGGTGCTGTCCTGCGGTTCGGTGATGGTCACCGAGCAGGCGGCGGTCTTCGGGTTCCCGAACCCGCTGCTCGGCATCGGGGCGTTCGCGGTCGTCCTGACGACCGGGGTCGCGCTGCTGGCCGGCGCCCGGTTCCCACTCTGGTACTGGGGCGGGCTGCTGGCCGGCGCGGCCGCGGGTGTGCTGTTCGTGCACTACCTGATCGTCGCGAGCCTGTACGAGATCGGGGCGCTGTGCCCGTACTGCATGGTCGTCTGGGCCGTGACGATCCCGATCTTCTGGTACGTCGCGCTGGCGGTGCTGCACCTGGTCGCGGAGCGATCCGGCGGCCCGGCCCGGCGCGGGTACGGCCTCCTCGCGCGGTACCACGCCGTGGCGGTGGTGCTGTGGTTCGTCGTGGTGGCGGGGCTGGCCCTACACCGGTTCTGGGACTACTGGTCCACGCTGGTATGACCGGCGTGCGCCGGTGCCCCGACGCAGGCAGGATGCGGGTGTGCGAGCAGCCAGCTACCCGCGCGAGGGCGCGGCCCGTGACGTCCTGACCGTCGGCGACCTGGCCACCCCGGACCCCGGTCCGGGGCAGGTGCGGGTCCGGATCCGGGTCTCGGCGGTCAACCCGACCGACACCAAGACCCGGGACGGCACCACCTCCCGCCCGTTCGACGACGTCAGGGTCCCGCACCAGGACGGCGTCGGGGAGATCGACGCGGTCGGCGACGGCGTCGACCCGTCCCGGATCGGGCAGCGGGTGTGGGTGTGGCTGGCCTCGCCCGGCGGCCACGGCGGTGACCCGCTCGCCGAGTGGGGCACCTGCGCGGAGTACACCGTGGTGCCGGACCGGCAGGCCACCGCGCTGCCCGAGGACGCCCCCGACGACCTGGGTGCCTGCCTCGGCGTCCCGGCCATGACGGCGTACCACTGCCTGTTCGCGGACGGCTCGCTCGCCGGGGCGACGGTGCTGGTGACCGGCGGCGCCGGCGCGGTCGGCCACTACGCGATCGAGCTGGCCCGCTGGGCCGGGGCGACCGTGGTGAGCACGGTGTCCGGGCCGGAGAAGGCCGAGCTGGCCCGCGCCGCGGGCGCGCACCACGTCGTCAACTACCGGGAGGGCGACCCGGCCGCCGCGATCCTGGACGCGGCCGGGCCGGTGGACCGGGTCGTCGAGGTCTCGCTCGCCCAGAACCTGGAGCAGGACCTGCGGGTGCTGAGCGACGGTGGCCGGATCGTATCCTACGCCGCCACCCCGCAGGATCCCGTGCTGCCGGTGCGCCGGCTGATGACCGGCAACGCGGGCTTGCGGTTCGTGCTGCTCTACGGGGTGCGGCGGGACGTGCTGGGCGACACTGCCCGGGCGATCACCGCCGCCGCCGGGCACGGTGCCCTCAGCCCGCTGCCGATCCACCGCTTCGGGCTCGACGACGTCGTCGCCGCGCACGAGGCGGTGGAACGGGGGACCACCGGCAAGGTCGTCGTCGACGTGCCGTTCCGGTAGGCGCCCCGCGCGCCGCGCCTCGCCCGGCGGCGCCCTCCGCCGCGCCCCGGTGTCCCGAGGGGCACCCTCGTCTCTGCGGGGCCCCGAGGGTGCCCCTGGGAGCGCGGCGGGGCCGCTCAGCGTTCCTCGTCGTCCTCCTGGGGTGCGTCGCGGTACTGGTCCAGCACGTCGGCCGGGTCGGCGTCGACGCCGGTGGGCAGGTCCTCGGGCAGCCGCTCGTCGTGGGCCGGGTCGGCGGTCCGGTCCTGCTCGGCGGCGTCGGCGGGGTCCGCGGCGGCGTCGTCCGGCAGTCGGGTCTCGGGGCGCATCGGCTCCTCCTGCGGCGTCGGTCGGGTCCCGTCCTGGTGACGGGCCGGGCCCCGGGGCATACCCCGCACCGTGCCCGGACATGCCGGCGTCCCGCGGGACCGCGCCCCGGGGTGCCGGGGCGCGGATCACGGCGGCGAGGTGAGATCGTCCTGGTAGATCTGTAGCCGCAGCTCGCGAGCCTTGGCCATGTGGCCGCGGGCGGCGTCATGGGCGCGTTCGCTGTCGCGGGCCTCGATCGCCGCGATCAGCGTCCGGTGCTCGCTGAGCGCTTCCCCCCAGCGCCCGTGCGCCTTCAGGGTGGTCGCCGGATAGCGGGTGAGGTGGTTGTTCAGCCGGGTGAGCAGGTCGACGATGGTGCCGTTGTGGCCGGCCGACCAGATCGCCTCGTGGACCGCGCGGTTCGCCGCGGCCATCGCCCGCGGGTCGTCATCGGGGGTGGCCTCCATCGCCGTCTGGGCGTGCCGGATCCGGATGAGGTCGAACTCGGTGTGCCGTTGCGCGGCCGCCGCGGCGGCGGTGGCCTCGAGCGAGATCCGCGCCTCGTAGATCTCGAGGATCTCCTCCGGGCTGCGGGTGCGTACCCGCATCCCCCGGTCGCCGCGCTCGACGAGCCCGTCCTGCTCGAGGCGGCGCAGCGCCTCCCGGACGGGAGTGCGGCTGGTGCCGTACCGCTCGGCCACGGTGAGCTCGACGAGCGGGGCACCGGCGTCGAGCGAGCCGTCGACGATCTCACCGCGCAGCCGGTCGTACACCTCGGACAGCAACGCCACCACCTCCTCCGACAGCGACATAGCAGACAGCGACACAGCAGTATACCTGTGTATCCACTGTGCTCACGCGACCCGTACGGCGAGCCCCTCCAGGCCGGGGACCGCGGGGAAGCGGTCCAGCACCGCGGGGTCGTGCCCGGGCACGACCAGCTCGGGCTCGGAAGCCAACGTGGCCAGGGTGTCGAACGCGTCGTACATGGCGGGCAGGAAGGTCACCACCCCGTAGGGCTGCCCGCGTTCCACGTTCTCGTAGAAGTGGGACGCGTCGGCCGCCAGCACCACGTGCCCCGCGGCGGTCGCGATCCGGACGACCTGCAGGCCGGGGGTGTGCCCGCCGACCCGGTGCACCGTCACCCCCGGGACCACCTCGTGCTCCCCGTCGACCTGCCGGACCTGCCCGGCGAAGTTCTGCTCCACCAGGTGGGCCACGTCGGCCGGCTCGACGAAGTGCGCGATGCCAGGGCGCGCGGCGTGCCGCGACGTCCAGAAGGCGAGCTCGGCTTCCTGCACCACGATCCTGGCTCGAGGGAAGTCGGCCACGTGCCCGGTGTGGTCGTAGTGCAGGTGGCTGAGGACCAGGTGCTCGATCCGGTCCGGGTCGACGCCGAGCGCGCGCATGGTGTCCATCGGGGACCGCAGGTAGTCGCGGCCGCCCCGGCGCGCCGCGGTCCCGGGGGTGAACCCGGCGTCGACCAGTACGGCGTGCGCATCCGAAACCGCGAGCCAGACGTAGTAGGAGATCGGGTACGCGTCGAGGGCACACGGGTCGTGGCCGTAGAAGTGCTCGCCGCGCACCGATGCCTCGCGATGGGCGAAGCGCAGGGCGTAGACCCGGAAGGGCTCAATCACGGCGGGCTCAATCACGGCGGGCTCGGTCACGGCGGGCTCAGCCACGGCGGACGCCCCGCCCCGCTGCGGCACCGGCCAACCGGCCGAAGACCGCGCCCGAGGTCAATCCGCTGCCCCCCGGGTAGTTCCCGGAGAACAGGCCGCCGACCATCTCCCCGGCCGCGTAGAGGCCGTCGACCGGGTCGCCGGAACCGTCGAGCACCTGCGCGTTCCCGTCGACGTGCAGGCCGCCGAAGGTGAAGGTGACACCGCAGCTGACCGCGTACCCGTAGTAGGGCGCGGTGTCCAACGCCTGCGCCCAGTTCGACTTCGGCGGATCGACTCGGGCGGCGCGGCCGTCTTTGACAGCGGGATCGAACGGCGTGTCCTCGATGGCGGCGTTGAACTCCGCGACGGTGCGTTCCAGGCCGGTGGCGTCGATGCCGAGGGCCGCAGCCAGCTCGGTGAGGCTGTCGGCCTGCGCACCGGCGATCGGCCGGGAGTCATACTCCTCCTTGCGCAGCAGCGGCCGGGTCGTGGCGTCGAACAGCTGGAACGCCAGGCCCCGGGGCTGGCGCAGGATCTCGCGGCCGTACTTGGCGTAGGTGTAGTTGCGGAAGTCGGCGCCCTCGTCGACGAACCGCTCGCCGTCGACGTTGACCACGATGCCGATCGGGTAGCTCTGCCGGGTCAGCTGGTTCGTGAGCGTGCGGTTGCCGCCGGTGGGGCTGCCGTCGGCGTCCCACGCGACGCTGTGGCAGGAGCCCCAGTCGCCGTGCGGGGCCGCACCGGCCGCCAGGGCCAGCTCCAGGACGTCGCCGGTGTTGGTGGGCGTGCCCCGCACGAGGGCACGCTCCCAGCCCTGTCCCAGGTACTTCGCACGGCGCTGCGGGTCCGCTTCGAAACCACCGGCGGAGAGCACGACGGCGCCGGCGCCGACCCGGTGCTCGACGCCGTCCGGGTCCCGGTAGGTGACCCCGCGGCCGGCCGGGTCGTCCAGGTGCAGTGCGGTGACCTCGGCGCCGTAGCGGATCGCCGCGCCCTCGGCGAGTGCCGCGCGGGTGTGCTCGGCGATGAGGCCCTTTCCGCCGTCCACGGTGCCGACGGACAGGCCGCCGGAGAAGACCCACCTGCCGTCCGAGAGGTAGGCCTGCCGCTCGTACATCAGCCGCCACCGCAGGCCCTTGCCGGCCAGCCAACGCACGGTGTCCGCGGAGCGGGACACCAGCGTCCTGGTCAGGGCCGGGTCGCAGCGGTCGTCGGTGGCCCGCTGCATGTCGGCCTCGAACGCGCTCTGCGGGTAGGCGGGCACCACCGAGTCGGCATGACGCTCGTCGGGTTCGAGCAGGTCGGCGACGTCGGCGATGTCGTCGAAGGCGAACCGGAAGGCACCGGCGGTGTAGAAGGAGTTGCCGCCGGCGGCGGTCTCGGGGGCCTTCTCCAGCAGCAGGACCGAGGCACCCTGCTCGATGGCGGAGTGCGCGGCGGCGAACCCGGCGTTGCCCGCGCCGACGACCACGACGTCGAACCGGTCGGTCTGGGGGGCGGTCACGTCAGCGGTCTCCCTCGGCGTCGTTCTCGGACAGCGGGCGCCCGGTCCAGCGTTCCCAGAGCGTGGCGACGGCGGCGTAGTCGAGGCGGCCGAGGCCGTCGGCGACGGCGAGCTCGTACACGGTGTGGGTGGCCTGGATGCCGAACAGCGGAACTCCGGTGTCCTGGGCCATCGCCAGCGCCAGCGTGGAGTCCTTGCGGGCGGCCTCGGTGGGCATGCCGCCCTCGTAGTCGGCACGCAGGATGCGCTCGGCGAAGCGGTGGGTCAGCGGGCGGGTGAGCCCGGCCTCCGGTCCGGACAGCAGGTCGGCCAGCGCCGAGCCGGAGACCCCGCTGGCAGCCCCCAGCGCCCCGGCCTCGGCGAGGATCACCATCACGGCGTGTGCCACGGCGTTGTTGATCACCTTGGCGGCCATGCCGCTGCCGACCTCGCCGAACCGCCGGACCGAGGCACTGATCGCGTGCAGTACCCCGGCGACCGCGTCCACGTCGCGGTCGTCGCCGCCGACCAGCAGGGTCGCGGTCCCACCGGCCATCTGCGCGACGCCGGACAGGATCGCGGCGTCCACGATCCCCACACCGTGTGCGGCACAGAGCTTCTGCTCCTCGAGGACGTCCGCCGGGTTGACCGTGCCGGTCTCCACCAGCACGCTGCCCTGCCGCATCCGCGGGGCGAGCTCGGCGATCACCTGCAGCGAGGCCTTCGGGCTCGGCAGCGACAGCAGCACGACGTCCGCGTCGGCCAGCTCGGCCGACGAGGTCGCCGCCGTCACCCCGGGGCCGGTCGTCGCCGCGGCGACCCGCTCGGCGTCGAGGTCGTACACGTGGAGCGGTCCGTGCCGGGCCAGGCGGCCGGCGAGCGCCGCCCCCATGTTCCCCAGCCCGCACAGCGAGACGGTGTCGGTCACCGGATGCCTTCCTTTCCTCGAACGACGGCGCCGCTCTTCCCGGCCGTGGGCTCAGACACGGATGGAGAACGGGTCGGGGGTGCGGCCGGTGAGATCCACCATGACGTTCTTGGTGGTGAGGTACTCGTGCAGTGCCTCCTCGCCCCGCTCACGGCCGTAGCCGGAACGGCGGGTCCCGCCGAACGGTGCCTGGGCCGCACTGGCCCGGTAGGTATTGATCCAGACCGTGCCTGCCCGCAGTCGCTTCGCCATCCGGTGTGCACGGGTGAGGTCGTCGGTCCAGACCCCCGACGCCAGGCCGAAGTCGCTGTCGTTGGCGATCGCGGCTGCGTCGTCGTCGTCCGAGAACGGGATGGCGCTGAGCACCGGGCCGAAGATCTCCTCCCGGGCCAGGACGGAGTCGTTGGCGACGTCGGCGAACACGGTGGGGCGCACGAACAGGCCGTCGCCCAGCGTCGGATCGTCGACCGGTCCGGTTCCGGTGACGCCCCGTGCTCCGGCGGCCATCCCGGCCCGGACGGCGTCGCGGATGCGGTCGCGCTGGGGTTCGTTGGCGACCGGCCCCATCTGGGTGGCCGGGTCCATCGGGTCCCCGAGACGGATCTGGGCGGCACGGGCCGCAACGGCCTCGACGACCCGCTCGTAGACCGACTCCTGCACCAGGAGGCGGCTTCCGGCGATGCAGGTCTGCCCGCCCGCCGCGAAGATCCCCGCGACGGCGCCGGTGACCGCGCGATCCAGGTCGGCGTCGTCGAAGACGATGTTCGGCGACTTGCCCCCGAGCTCCAGGGTGACCGGGACGAGGTTCCGGGCCGCCGCGGCGGCGATCGCCTGCCCGGTGGCGACGCTGCCGGTGAAGCTGATCCGGTCCAGCCCGCGGTGCCCGGTGAGCGCGACACCGGCCTGCGGGCCCCCCGTGACGATGTTGACGACTCCCGCCGGGAACCCGGCCTGCTCGACGAGCTCGGCCATTCGCAGGGTGGTGGCCGAGGCGTGCTCGGATGGCTTGACGACGACGGTGCAGCCGGCGGCCAGCGCGGGCGCGAGCTTGTTGGCCAGCAGCTGCATCGGCGAGTTCCACGCGGTGACCAGGGCCGCGACGCCGACCGGCTCGGCGATCGTGTAGTCGAGGATCTCGGGGGCGTCGAGCGGGATGGTGCGCCCGTAGAGCTTGTCGGCGTAGCCGGCGAAGAACCGGTAGTTGCGGGCGGCGAAGCGGGCCTGGCCGGTGGTCTCGCGCAGCAGCTTGCCGTTGTCGGTGGACTCCAGCCGCCCCAGCTCCTCGGCATGCTCCTCCATCAGCGTGGCGAGCCGGTGCATCAGTTCGGCACGGCGCAGGCCGGGGGTGCTCGACCACCCGCCCTCGAACGCGTCGCGGGCCGCGGTGACAGCGGCGTCGACGTCCGCGGCGGAGGCGTCGGGGACGCTCGCGAACGGCCGTGCCGTGAACGGGTTCACCGCGGGCAGCTCGTCTCCGGTGGAGGCTCCGACCCGCTGTCCGCCGATGAGCATCCGGTAGCTGGGGTTGGTCATGGGCTCGGCTCCGTGGGTGATCGTCGTTGGCGGACGGTACGCGACTGTATACCGAAGAATACTGTCCAGGATGGTGCGGCGGTCAAGGCCCGGGTCTCGGCGTCGGTCGGAGCGTCGTCCGGGTGGGCTTGACGCCACGAAGGTCCGGGATGTAGGCGCTCCTGATGACCGTGGTCTACGTCGCCTTCGGCGGTCTGCACCTGATTCGACACGGCCGGGGCCGCGAACCGCAGGTCGACGGCGTCGAGGCGGTCGTCGAGCGGTCGGCGGTCACCCGCGAGCAGAAGGTGACCCTGGTGGCGATCGGGGCGCTGGTGGTGCTGGCGCTGGGCTTCGGTCTCGACGTGGGGATCACCGCCTTCGGGCTCGGCGCCCTTCTGACGCTGCTCTTCCCGCAGCGGGGCGACGATGCGGTCAGGGGAGTGTCCTGGAGCGTGATCCTTCTGACCTCGGGGTTGTTCGTCTTCGTCGGGGTCGCGACGCAGGTCGGGGCGATCGACTACGCCTCCGCCGCGATCGGCAGCCTGGGCAATCCTCTGATCACCACGCTCCTGGCCTTCGTGATCGGGGGAGTGGTGTCGGCCTTCGCCTCCACGACGGCGACCCTGGGAGCCACCTTCCCGATCCTGATCCCGCCGCTGGAGGCCGCGAACTTCCCGCACATCCCCGGGGCCGTGGCCGGATTCGGGGTGGCCGCGAGCGTGGTCGACGTCAGCCCTACGTCACCCTCCGGCGCGATGCTGCTGGCGAACGTCCGCAACCGCGACAAGCAGGTCTACTTCCGGCAGTTGCTCTACTACGCGGGTGCGATGCTGGTGTTCGGCTCCCTCGTGCCGTGGCTGCTGCTCGTGGTGCTCGGACTGGGGTGATCGTGCACCGCCTCCTCCAGGAGGACGACGAGCATGGCGCCGGCGAGATCGGCGTCCCACTCGGGGGTGCCCATCTGGTGGGCGAGGAACAGCCCGTCGGTGAACGCCATCAGCAGCTGCGACAGCAATGCTGGCAGGTCGGGGCCGCGGGCCGGCAGATCGGCGGCGAGCACGTCGGCGAACCAGTCGCCGCTCAGGCCGCGGGCGTGCCTGCGCACCTGCAGGAAGAGGTCGCGGCCGGAGGGCGGGGTCTCCCGCCGTTCCAGGGCGAGCATGTGCCCGATGCGCAGGAAGTTCGGCGACGCGGCGAGGCTCTCGATGCTGCTGGTCAGCCGGGATCGCAGCGCGCCCTGCCAGGTCGCTCCGGGCGGGACCGGCTTCCAGCCCGGTTGGCGGGACTGCCACTCCTGGTAGCTGTGCTCCACCACCGCGGCGAGCAGGTCGTCCTTGTCCCGGTAGAACCAGTAGAGCGAGCTCGCGGGCAGGCGGGCCCGGGCGCAGATCCGCGAGATGGTCGCGCCGTCGTATCCCCGCTCCGCAGCGACGGCGGCGGCCGAGAGCAGGATGCGGTCGCGGCCGGACCCGGCTGCCTCTTCCTGCGCCGGCGCCGGTGCCGGCACCTCCGAACGGGGCCGGGCGCCACCGAGCAGGCGGTCGGCGATGGCGTCGAGCCCGTGGGCCAGCACCCGTGCCAGCCGGTCCGCCGCCCCGAGGTCCGGATCGGACTGCCAGGCCACGAACAATCCGTCGAGCCCGGCCAGCGTGAACTGCGCCATCAGCAGCGGCACGTCGACGTCGGACGGCGGCCGCTCGGGGCCCAGCATCTGCCGCCACCAGCCGCCGATGTGGTGTTCGGCCTCGGCGCGCAGCTGCAGGAACCGGCGCCGGGCGGCGGGTTCGCGTGGGCGACGCTCGAGCGCGAGCATCAGGCCGAGCCGCCAGTACTCGGGCTGGGTGGCGAGGCTGATGATCGCCTGCCGCAGGCGGTTCTCGAGCTGTTCGCGGCGGGGTTCGTCGCCGGGACCCACCGACCAGATCGGCATCGCGGTCCGCTGCTGGAAGCTGTGTTCCAGCACGTCGGCGAGGAGCTCGTCCTTGCTGCCGAAGTGCCAGTAGATGGAGCTGGCAGGCAGTCCGGTCGCCGCGGTGACCTGGGCCACCGTGGTGCCGTCGTAGCCACGGCGGGCCGCGATGGCCAGCGTCGCCTCCAGGATGCGCCGCCGGGACTCCTCGCCCTGCGCGTGCCTGCGCGCCGTCTTCCTACCCATGCTCTCCAGCCCGATGTCGACGCCCGACCGTACGGCGCCGAGCCGCCGACGCGTCCGGGACCAGGATAGGGGAGACGCCGCCCGGGGCAGTGTCGCGAAGCCGGGCGGAAGGCGGTCGGGCCCGGCCCCGGCCGGTGTCCCGGCCGGCGGCACGCGAGCCTTTACCGCTCGATCGCCCGACGGTTGGGTCATCCCGGTAGCACGTCACCGAGATCAGGGAGCCGCCGAGATGGCCGCGCAGTTGACCGACGAGGACACCAGCCGGTTCGTGCAGACCCGGAGCTGGAAGATCCACTACAACGAGGCCGGGCAGGGCCATCCGCTGGTCCTGCTGCACGGCAGCGGCGCGGGTGCGACCGGGTGGAGCAACTTCCGCCCGAACATCGGTGCGCTGTCCGAGCGGTTCCGGGTGCTCGCCGTCGACGCACCCGGCTGGGGCCGATCCGACCCTGCAACGTCCGATGTGTACGACCACCCGAAGGCCCTTCTGGAGTTCCTGGACGAGCTGGAGATCGAGAAGGCGGCGCTCGTCGGCAACTCGATGGGCGGTATGACGGCGATGACCTTCGCCGCCCGCTACCCGGACCGCATCTCGCACCTGATCACGATGGGTCCGGGCAGCTTCCCGCAGATGCCGACCATGTTCGGCCCCGGCGACGGCCCGTCCGAGGGGCTGAAGATCCTCGCGGAGGGGTACCGAAACCCCACCCCCGAGGTCATGAAGCGCCTCGTCGAGATCATGACGTTCTCGGCCGAGTTCGCCACGGACGAGCTCGCCAGGCAGCGTGCCGACAACGCCGCCGCGCGCCCCGACCACCTGGCGAACTTCCTCGCCGGGTTCGGTACCCGCGGACCGGTGCCCACTGCCGCCACGCCCGAGCAGGTCGCCTCGATCACCGCGCCGGCCCTGCTCGTGCACGGTCGGGACGACCGTGTGGTGCATTTCGAGCACTCGCTGCGGCTGGTCGCGATGATCCCCGATGCGCGGCTGGTGCTGTTCAACCGTTGCGGGCACTGGGCGCAGCTGGAGCACGCTGCGGAGTTCAACCGCCTCGTCGCCGACTTCGTGGTCAACGCCTGAGCCGAGCCTCGTTCCGCAGCAGCGTCGAGTGTCGAACGTGGAGCTACTCCTGCTCCAGGCTCTTCCGGTACTCGGCGGAGATCTGGGTGGCCGCCCGGTGCACGAGCGACGCGTTCGAGTTCGAGTTGAAGCGGGACGTCCCGCCGGAGACCGAGATCGCCGCGACCGGGCGTCCGCCGACGAGGATCGGCGCCGCCACACAGGTGAGTCCCAGGGCGGCCTCCTCGCGGTCCACCGCCAGCCCGTCGGAGCGTGTCCGTGCCAGTTCCCGGAGCAGGCGGCCGGACTCGGAGATCGAGTAGCGGGTACGTCGCTGCAGCCCCGCGGTCAGCACGGTGCGGACGACGTCCGGAGCGGAGAACGCCAGCATCGCCTTGCCGAGGCCCACGCAGGCGGCCGGCAGGCGGCTTCCCACCGTGGTCGGTGTCCGGACCGCGTGGTGGCCGTGGATCTTCTCCAGGTACACGACGTCCTTCCCTTCCAGCACGCCGAGGTGGGCGACGTGCCGGGTACTGGCGTACAGCTCGCTGAGGTAGGGAAGGGCGATGTCGCGCAGGCCCTGCGGTCGGCAGTGTTGAACCCGGTTGCCGAGCTCGAACAGCCGCCACCCGAGGCGGTAGTCGGTACCCACCCGCTCCACGTAGCCGCCCTCCTCCAAGTAGGACAGCAGCCGGAAGGCCGTGGACTTCGGGATGTGCGCACGGCGGGCGAGCTCGCTCACCCCCAGGCTCAGATCGGCCGAGGTGAACGAGTCGAGCAGCTGGAGGGACTTGTTCACCGACGTGCTCGAGGCCTGCTTGTCCGAGCCGGACGGCGGGGACGAGGGGGCGACGGCCGGGACCGTGGGGGAGACGGCTGCGCTCGTCGTCGTCGACATGAACAGATCCCTTCTCTGCGAGCGGTACAAGCGGCCGGACGCGGCAGCGGCGGGGGTGTCTGTGAACTCGGTCACGCATCGTCACTGTAGCAATCGATACAGCCCGTAGCAATCGATACAGAGCCCGGAGGCACCCATGACCGTCCTCTCCTCGCCGCCCCGTCGGCGCCTCGGTGCCAGCGACATCGAGGTCTCGCTCTGCGGGCTCGGTGGGAACGTGTTCGGCCCGCCCCGCCTCGACGTGGCTGCCACCCGGGAGGTGCTGGCCGCGGCGCTCGACCTCGGCGTCACCTTCGTCGACACGGCGAACACGTACGGACAGGGGCAGTCCGAGGTCCTCATCGGCGAGGCGCTCGGCCACCGGCGCGGGCAGATGGTCATCGCGAGCAAGTTCAACCTGCGGGAGCTCGGCGGCACCCCGGTGGCGGCGCACGTGCGCCGGCAGGTGGAGGACAGCCTCCGTCGGCTGCGCACCGACTACATCGACCTCTGTCAGCTGCACTTCCCGAGCGACGACATCGAGATGTGCGATCTGGTGCAGGTGCTCGACGACCTGGCGCGAGAGGGCAAGGTGCGGGCGCTGGGCTTGTGCAACGTCAGCGCCTGGCGGCTCAGCGAGGCGCTCCACCTGGTCGACGCGCACGGCCTCACGCCCATCGCCACGGTGCAGAACTACTACCACCTGCTCGCGCGCGCGGTGGAGGCCGAGGTCGTGCCGTACGCGGAGCGGACCGGGGTCGGACTGCTGCCCTACCACCCGCTGGCCGGTGGCTTCCTCAGCGGCAAGTACGTCGCCGGTCGGGCCCGTCCCGACGGCACGAGGGGAGCCGCAGGCAGCCGGATCATCGACACGATGGACGTGCCGGAGCAGCACGCCGCCGTGTCCCGGCTTCGGGCGGTCGCCGACCGGTTCGGCCGGCCGCTCAGCGAGCTGGCGCTGGCCTGGCTCGCCGGCCGGTCCACCGTCTGCTCGGTCATCGCCGGCGTGAGCAGCGTCGAGCAGTTGCGGTCCAACGTCGCCGGCTGCTCGTGGGTGCTCGACGCGGACACCGTCGCCGAGCTCGACGAGATCACGGCAGCCGGCGGCGTGCCCGGTCCCGAGGCGATGCCGTACGCCTCGCCCCGGCGCTGATTCTCGATCGGGCCTGTTCCGGTCTCCGGCACCGATCGCTAGGTGCGAGCCCGGGCGCGCCATGACGATCGGGCTGCAGTCACTCGGAAGGCTTTCCAGCGTCGGAAGGACGTAGCGATGCACAAGGTTCTGGAGCGCGTCGAGAAGCTGGCGGACTACTTCCGCGACCACGCCGCCGAGGCCGAGGAGGCGGGACGGCTGCCGGATGCCACCGCCCGGAAGCTGCGCGACGCAGGCGTGATCCGGATGCTGCAACCTGTCGAGTACGGCGGCTACGAGGCGCATCCGGTCGAGTTCTTCGAGGCGGTGCTGGAGATCGGCTCGTACTGCGGATCCGCGGGCTGGGTGTCCGGTGTGGTCGGCGTGCACCCCTGGCAGCTGGGCCAGTGGGACAAGCGGATGCAGGAGGAGCTCTGGGGCGCGGATCCCGACACCTGGATCGCCTCGCCGTATGCCCCCATGGGCCGGGCCCGGCGGGGCGACGGCGGCTACTGGTTCCGCGGTCGCTGGCCGTTCTCGTCCGGGACCGACAACTGCGACTGGATCATCCTCGGTGGACTCATGGCCGACGGGAACGGTGAGGTGATCGAGCCCGAGCCGTACAACTTCGTGCTTCCGCGCTCGGATTACACGATCCACCACGACTCGTGGGAGGTCATGGGCCTTTCCGGGTCGGGGAGCAAGGACGTGTCGATCGGCCACGCCTTCGTGCCCGACTACCGGGTCAAGAAGCAGTCGAGCTTCCAGAACGGGATCCAGGCTCGGGTGGTCGGCCGGGACCAGCCGCTCTATCAGCTCCCGTTCGACTCGATCTTCCCGTCGGCCATCAACTGCTCGACCCTCGCCATGGCCGAAGGCGCGCTCGGTGCGTTCGTGGAGTACTCGCGGACCCGGGTCACGGTGAAGGGCACGACGACCGCCAAGGACCCGGCGCACCTGTCCGCGCTCGGCGCCGCCGCGGCCGACATCGCCGCGAGCCGGACCCAGTTCCTCGACGACTGGAACCGGATGTACGACGTCGTCGCCGCCGGCGGGATGATCACCGACCCGATGCGCCTGGCGCTGCGGCGCAACGGGGTCCGTGCGGTGCGCCGCTCCGTCGACGCCGTCGACCGGCTCTTCGCCCACGCCGGGGGCGGATCACTCCACCGCAGCCGTCCGTTGCAGCGTTTCTGGCGCGATCTGCACGCCGGCATGAACCACATCTGCAACGTGGCGGACCCCATGTACCAGGCCTACGGGCTCGACCTCTTCGGATTCGAACCCGACCCGTCCAGTTGGTGAGCGCCGCCGGCGCGTCCACCAACCGCCCGTCTCCGGAAACGAAGGGACACGACATGACACTCGACCTCACCGAGAAGAGCACCAGCCGCACGGTGCGGACCACGGACTGGAAGATCCACTACAACGAGGCCGGCGAGGGCCACCCCGTGCTGCTGCTGCACGGAAGCGGCCCGGGCGCAACCGGCTGGAGCAACTTCGGTCCGAACATGGGAGCACTCGCCGAGAAGTACCGGGTGCTGGCCGTGGACATGCCCGGATGGGGAAAGTCCGATGCGGTCTCGTTCGACGAGCGCGATCACGTCGAGGCGACCCTGCAGCTCCTGGACGCCCTCGAGATCGAGAAGGCGGCGTTCGTCGGCAACTCGATGGGCGGCATGACGACCCTGCGCTTCGCCACGGAACACCCGGACCGCATGTCGCACCTGATCACGATGGGCGCCGGGTCCCCGGGACCGCTGCTCTTCGGGTTCGGGGACGGCCCGACCGAGGGCATCAAGATCTTGCAGGAGGGTTACCGCGACCCGTCGCCGGAGACGATGCTCGAGCTCGTCCGCATCATGACCTTCGATCCGGCATTCGCGAGCGAATCGCTCGCGCAGCAGCGGTCGGACGCCGCCCGCAGCCGGCCCGACCATCTGGCGAGCTTCATCGCCGGCATGTCCCGTGGGCGTCCCTTCCTCGACCTCTCCGCGCTGCTGGACGTCGAGATCCCTGCCCTGCTGTTCCACGGACGTGACGACCGGGTGGTGCACTTCGAGCACTCGTTGAAGCTCGTCTCCTGCCTTCCCGATGCCTGGCTGGTGCTGCTGAACCGGTGCGGCCACTGGGCCCAGCTCGAGCACGCCGACGAGTTCAACCGGCTCGTCGACAACTTCCTCACCAGCAACTGAGCGACCGCGCACTACACGCGAAAGGCTTGTCATGGCTGCCGTAAGAAGCTTGGGATACGCGATCGTGTCGGCGACCGACCTCGTTGCCTGGGAGGAGTTCGCGGTCGACCTGCTCGGACTGCAGATCGCCGAGAAGACCGACGACCGGCTGCTCCTGCGGATGGACGAGAAGGCCTATCGCCTCGACATCCGGCGCAGCGACAGGGACGAGGTGTCCGCACTGGGGTGGGAGGTCACGGGGCCGGGTGATCTGGCGGAGCTGGCGACGTCCCTCGAGGGCGCCGGCTACGCCGTGAAGCACGAGAGCGCGGAACTCGTCGGCGAACGCATGGTCAGCGGACTCGTGGCCTTCGACGATCCGGACGAGCAGCGCATCGAGCTCTACTACGGGATGAAGAACGACCGGAATCGCTTCGTGTCGCCGAACGGCGTCAGCTTCGTCACCGGCACCGGTGGCCTGGGGCACGCCTTCCAGCTCGTCAGTGACGACGATGCCTACAGCGCCCTGTATCTCGATGTCCTGGGGTTCCGGATCAGCGACTACATCGATTTCGGCCCGGGTGCCTACGGCACCTTCACGCACGTGAACCCGCGGCACCATTCGTTCGCGTGGGCGCCGCTGCCGGACGCGCCGAGGGGCGTCGGACACCTCATGTTCGAGACCACCGACATCGACTTCGTCGGCCGGGCCTGGGACAAGGTGTTGGGCGGTGCCGCTCCGGTGGCATCCACCTTCGGCAAGCATTCGAACGACGAGATGCTCTCCTTCTACGTGGTATCGCCGTCCGGGTTCCAGATCGAGTACGGATACGGCGGCAAGCTCATCGACGACACGACCTGGACCCCGTCCCGCTACGACGTTCCCAGCGTGTGGGGGCACCAGAAGTCCGACCCGAACGAACCGGACGTCTGAGCAACCGAGAATGGATGTTCGGTCCCATCTCATCATCCCGGGAGGGATCATGGCTACAACCACGACACAACGTCGTGCGTGGTTCATCGTCGGGTCATCCACTCTGGCCATGACATTGTCGGTCAACGCGCTCGTCCTGACACCGTACGGAATTCTGATCAAGCCCATCGGCGACGAATTCGGGTGGTCACGATCCACGGTCACGGCTGCCCTGAGCCTCTACGCGCTCACCGCGGCACTGGTCATGCCCCTGATGGGTGGCCTGCTGGACAGGTACGGCTTCCGGAAGGTCGTGATCCCCGGAGTCGTCATCAGCGGGATCCTGTTGTGCCTGCTCGCCGTCGCACCCGCGTCGATCGTGGTGTGGTTCGTCCTCATGGGGCTGCTCGGCATCGTGACCACCCCGCAGAACGGCGTTCCCTACTACAAACTCGCCGCCCAATGGCTGGACCGCCGTCGGGGTCTGGCCATGGGCATCATCGGGACCGGCGGTGCCGTCGGCATCGCCCTGGTGCCGCACTACGTGGGGGCACTGCTCCAGTGGGTAGACTGGCGCCTCGCCTTCCTCGGGCTCGGCGCCCTGCTGCTCGTGGTGGTCCTGCCCCTCGCCGGCACCGTACTGCGCGAGCCCCGCCACCATGAGCTGCCACAGCCGGAGGGTCGCCACGAGGTCGGCGACGTGCCCGGGATGGAGCTGCGCGAAGCCCTGCGCTCGCCGAGGTTCTGGCAGCTCTTCGTCGCCGTGCTGCTGATGGGGTCGGCCATCCCGGGTGTGATGGTGCAGATGACCCCGCTCCTGACGGACCGCGGTGTCTCCGTCGAGGCGGCCATCGGCATCGTGTCCCTGATGAGTGTCGGGACGATGCTCGGTCGGCTGGTCGGCGGATTCGTCCTGGACCTCGTGCAGGCTCCGCTGGTCGCGGCCATCGTCTTCGCCTCGCCGATCCTCGGGTTCCTCCTACTCGCCAACGGAGGATTCGGTTTCGCGGTGGCAGGTGCGCTGTTGATCGGAACGGCGCTCGGTGCAGAAGGCGACATCGTGTCCTACATGGTGTCGCGGTACATGGGCATCAAGTGCTTCGGCCAGATCTACGGCATCTTCATGGCCGTTCTGGCCTTCGGGTATGCATTCGGCCCATTCGCCTTCGCGGTGACGTACGACGTCACCGGCTCGTACAATCCGGCCTTTGTCGCCTTCGGTGTCGGATTGGCCGTATCGAGTGCTCTCGCGCTGACGATGGGGCGCTACCGTTACCCGCCGGGCGCTCCGGCGACCGAGACGCCGCGAGAGGAGGACGCCGTCGAACTGGGCCCGCCTTCCCCACGTGCGTGAGCGGTCCGCGTTCCGATACCGCGGCGTGCCCGAACGGGGTACGATCTGGACGAGACGCGTAAAGCCACTTGCGCGTGCCGCCCCCGCGGGGCACGAACGAGGAGGCTCGCGTTGCGCATCACCGTCATCCGTACCCCCGACGTCCCGATCGGCTGCGGTGCCGCGCTCGTCGCGAGCGCGCTGGCCGCGGCCGGGCACCGGGTTCGGATGGTGACCGACGCCCCCGATGCACCGGAACTCGTGGCGCCGCGCTCCGGCCCCGGTGCACTGCGGGTGCAGCCGGCGGCGGTGACCGGCCCGGAGGACCTGACCGCCGCCTGGGCCGACGAGCCCCCCGACGTCGTGCACGCGGTCGGCCCGATGGCCACGGCGGCGGCCGCCGGCACCGGGGTGCCGGTCGTCGTGGCGGTCCCGCCGGGGACGCATGGTCCGCGGCCGCCGCTGCCCGCCGGGGTGGCCCGGGTGCTTGCCGCGAGCGAGGATCAGCACACCGCGCTGCTCGGCCACGGCGTCCCGCGGGCGCTGCTACGCACCGTTCCGGCGGGTGTGGACACCGACGCGTACGCACCGGACGGCCCCTCGTTGCGCCGGGGCGAGCACCCGCGGCTGGTGGCGACCGGCCCGCTGGAGCACGGGTCCGGGGTGGCGAGTGCGATCGTCGCGCTGTCCCGGGTGCCCGCGGCCGAACTGCTGATCACCGGTGGCGACCCGGCCGACGACCCGGACCGGGAGCGGCTGTTCGCCGCCGCCGAGGACCTCGGCGTCGCCGGTCGGGTCCGGTTCCTCGGCCCGGTCGGGGCCGATCTCCTGCCGCGCCTGCTGCGATCCGCCGACGTCGTGGTGGCCGCGGCGAAGCGGGACGTTCCCGCCACCGCGGTTCTGCAGGCGATGGCCTGCGCGCGGCCGGTGGTCGCCGCCGCCGTCGGCGGGTTCCGGGACGCGGTGGTCGACCGGGTCACCGGACTGCACGTGCGCCCCGGGACCCCGGTCGAGCTGGCCGCCGCCGTGCGGGAGCTGCTCGCCGACGACGCGATGCGGATCGGTTACGGGATCGCCGGCCGAGACCGGGCCTGCTCCCGGTTCGACCGGGCCCGGATCGCTGACGCGCTGGTCGCGGTCTACTCCGAGCTCGTCCCGGTCGCGGCGGCCGATGGTCCGGACGACCCGGAGACCGCCACCGAGGCCGAGCCCGCCGGTCTGCCCGGCTGAACCGGGCCGGTCGCGAGCGCTCAGGTCGTCGGTGTGTCCGGCCGGTCGCCGTTCCCGGCCCGGTCCTCGCCCGAGCCGACGATCGGTCCGCCGGCCGGGTCCGCGGCCGGATCCCCGCCCGGGTCGGCGTCTCCGCCCTCGTTCCGGTCGCCGTCGAGCCTCGCCGGGCCGCCGGTGCCGGCTACGGCATCCGGCTCCGGCTCCACGAGCGAATCGGGCTTCACGAACGCACCGGGCACCACGAACGGAACGGTGCCCGGGATCCCGCCGTCGCCGGTCGCGGCGTGCCGGTGCGGGGCCGGCGGGTCCGGCGTCGGGATGACCTGGAAGTGCCCGGTCCGGCGCACCCGCTGGGCGAGCGCGACCCGGTGCCGGGGCGGTGCCACCAGCCGCCGGTACACGCGGCGCAGCGCGACCGCGGCCACCAGCGTCACCGGCACCGCCACCACGACCTGCCACCACGCGGACGCCCAGAAGTGCACGGTTCCGACGAACAGCGCGGTGAGCGCCAGGGCCGCGGTCTTGACCAGCAGGACCTGCCCGCGGACCCCTCGGTTCCGGGCACCCTTGCGCAGCTCGGGTGCGCTCCGCGAGAGCACCCAGAGCCAGTACCCCGCGAGCAGGGCGAGCGCGATGTAGCCGGTGACCCGGCGCAGGTCCATGCCGCGGACTCGACCGCACCGTCCGGCGCGTTACCCGGACGTTCCCCGGTCGTCCAGGGTCGCGAGCTCGGGCGAGGCGGTGTCCAGCGGCACCTCCTCCGGCTGTACCAGCCCGAGCTGCACCCGCTGGCGGGGCAGCACCCGGTCCAGCATCCACTCGACGCCGGTGCGGATCCGGTTGCCCGGCATCGCCATCAGGTGGTACCAGCTCGTCACGACCCGGGCCGGCGCGCCGCCGAGCGGCACCTGCAGCGGGTTGGCGGCGGCGTCCCGCCCGCCCAGGTCGACCACGAACCCCAGATCCCGGTGCCGGTACGACGCCGGGGTGCCGTACCCGAGTGACGCGGCGACGTTTCGCGCGACCGTCTTGCCGTGCCGCACGGCGTGCTGAGCGGTCATCGGTGTGGACGAGCCGGGGTGCGCGGGATCGGGCACCGCAGCGGCGTCGCCGCAGGCGTACACGTTCTCGTGACCCTGTACCTGCAGCTCGGAGTCCACCGCGATCCGCCCGTGCTCGGTCGGCAGGCCGAGGTCCTCCACCAGCGGATCGGGGCGCACGCCGACGCACCAGATCAACGAGCGGGTCGGCAGCGACTCGCCGGTGCTCAGCCGTACCCCCTCGGCGGTGGCCTCGGCGACCGAGGTGCCGGTGCGGACCTCCACCCCGCGCCGGCGCAGCACCTTCGTCGCGGTCCGGGCCAGCCGGACGTCGAGTTCGGGCAGCACCCGGGACTGCACGTCGAGCAGCAGCCAGCGGATCGGTTGCCCCTCCAGCTCGGGGTGGTCCCGGGCCACCTTCTCGGTCAGCAACGCGCCCTGCGCGGCCACCTCGGTGCCGGTGTAACCCGCGCCCACCACCACGAACGTGCAGCGCGCGGCCCGCTCGACCGGGTCCTCAACGTCACCGGCCATCTCGAGCTGGCCCACGATGTGGTCACGGAGGAACAGCGCCTCGGGCATGCCGCGGAAACCGTGCGCGTGTTCGGCGACGCCGGGCACCGGGAGCAGCTTGTTCACGCTGCCCACGGCCACGACGAGCCGGTCGTAGCCGATCTCGTGCTCGCCGCCCTCGGGATCGGTGTAGGAGACGATGTGATCGGTCAGGTCAACCCGACCGACCTCGCCGAGCTTCACCCGCACCCCGCGCAGCGCCGCCGCCAGCGACACCGTGATCCGGCGCGGGTCGAGCACGCCGGAGGACACCTGCGGCAGCAGCGGCAGGTACAGGAAGTAGTCGGTGGAGTTCACCAGCACGATGTCGGCCTTGTCGCGCAACCGGCGGGCGAGCAGGCGTGCGGCATGGAACCCGGCGAACCCGCCGCCGAGCACGACGACGCGTGGGGGCTGTGTGGACACTCGGGGCCTCCGTTCTGTTGTCACCCCGGCTACCCGGTCGGACGGCCGTCAATCCCGTCCCGGGACCGAACGGTCGGGGATTCGACGCCGTGGGCGCGCCTCCCCGAGCCGGTGGCCGACCGGGTCCGGGAGGACGGCCGCCAGGTCGTCGTGCTGTTGCTGGCGATGGCCGGGATGACCGCCTGCCTGATCTTCGACAACAGCTTCTGGGAGAGCCGCCGGGACCGGTCGTTGCGCGAGGAGGCCTGGCTGTCGAACCTGTCGACGGTGGCGACCGTCGTCGTCGGGGTGAGGGCGATGTACGCCGAGGAGCGGCGCTCCGGCTGATCCGCCCGGCCTGGCCCGGCCCGTCCGGCGTGGTTGTCGGCCGGGTGTCCGGTCTGTCCTCGGCCGCGCGAGTGATCATTGCGTTTCAGTGAGCAATCCTAATGATGTGGCGCCTACGGTCGCGATCATGCGCACCATCGACGACCAGTGGGACATCACCAGCAGCGTCGGCGCGACGGCACTCGCGGTGGCGGCCGGCCGGGCGGTGGAGACCCGGCGGCACGACGGTCTCGTCGACGACCCGCTCGCCGCGGCCTTCGTCGAGGCGGCCGGAGGCGACGTGCTGCCCGAACGCCCGTGGGACGACGAGGACTGGCAGCTCCAGTCCACCTACCTGGGGGTCCGTTCGCGCTTCTTCGACGAGGCGCTGCTCGCCGCCGCCGACACCGGCGTCCGGCAGGTCGTGCTGCTCGCCGCGGGCCTGGACGTCCGCGGGCTGCGCCTGGACTGGCCGGGCGGGACCACGGTGTACGAGGTCGACCAGCCGCAGGTGCTCGATTTCAAGGACCGGGTGGTCGCCGAGCAGGGGTGGGGCGCCGAGCCCGGTCCCGACCGCGTCCCGGTTCCGGTCGACCTGCGCCACGACTGGCCGGGAGCGCTGCGCGCGGCCGGGTTCGACCCGTCCCGGCCGACGGTGTGGCTCGCCGAGGGCTTGCTGCCCTACCTGCCCGCCGACGCCGAGACCCTGCTGTTCGACCGGGTGCAGGAGCTCTCCGCCCCGAGCAGCCGGATCGCCGTCGAGCACTTCGGGGACGCCGTGGACGCGATCGCGAGCGACCCGCGGTTCCGCGGCATGGCCGAGCGGCTGATGGGCACCGACCTGCGGGCGCTGTTCTTCGACGAACGCCGCCCCGAGACCCCGGACGCCCGGCTGCGCCGCACCGGCTGGTCGGTCGGGTCCACCCAGGCACGCGAGCTCGCCGAGGGGTACCGGCGCCCGCTGCCGACGGAGGTCGCGGCCCACATGGGCCGGGTGGAGCTGCTCTGCGCGGACCTGCCGGACGCCTGATCCGCAGCGGTGCCGCCGGCGGTCCCGGCTCGTCGGACGGGTCCGCGGCGCCGGCGCGTCCCGGCGGCCTGGCGTGGCCGGTTCAGCCGGGAGCCGCGAGCAGTGCCACGTGCAGTGACGTCCGGACCTCGGGGTCGGTCAGGTCGGCGCCGACCAGTTCGGACAGCCGGGCCAGCCGCGCGTAGGCCGCCGGCCGGCCGACGCCGATCCGGCGGGCGAAGTCGGCGACCACCCCGCCGGAGCAGGCCCACGCCCGCAGGCCGGTCAGGGCGCGGTCGCGTTCCGCCGGATCCAGCCCGAGCACCGGGCCGAGCTGGTCGGCGACGAAGCCGAGCAGCCGGGGGTCGTCGCGCAGTCGCCACACCAGCTCCCGGACACCGAGCTCCGACCGCCGGTGCGCGTGCGGTGCCGCCCCGGTGGACGGCGCCACCGCGACCCCGGGGCGCTCCCCCGGGGGCGTGGTCGCGGCCCGGGCCGCGAGCACCGCCTGTGCCTCCCGCATCAGCTCGGGCACCCGGTCGAACCCGGCCGGCCCGGCCGCCGCGGCCGTGCCGACCAGCGCTGCGGGCAGCTCCCGCAGCAGGTCACCGGCCCGCCCGGATCCCGGGACGAGCACGAGCAGCCGGTCGCCGCAGTCCCCGGCCACCGGCGCCGGGCCGCCGCCCGCGACTGCGTCGGCGCCCGGCCCGGTCACCGCGTCCCGCAGCCCGGCCACCGGTGTCCCGGAGGCCTGGGCCAGCGCCAGGACTTCGAACGTGCCCGTGGTGTCCACGCCCGCGGCCCGGATCCGGGCCGCGAGCCGGGCCACGTCGGCCTGGGTGGCCCCGGCCAGCTCACGCAGCAGGGCGGCGCGCGCCGCCGCGAGGAGCGTGACCGGGTCCGCGTGCCCGCTCAGGGTCAACGCGTCCGCCGCGAGCGCGAGCACGGTCGCCTCCCGCGCCGCCGGGTCCGGCGCCGGCCGGGCCGGGACGACGATCCGTCCCCATGGCGATTCGGGCGTTCCGACCGGGCGGACGGTCCAGCCCTCGGGACCGGCGTCGTCGCCGGTCGGGGCGAGCCGGGACCGGGTCGCCCAGTCCCGCAGGTCGGTCTCCGGGTCGGCGCCGGCGACGGCCGGCACCCGGTGTGCGAGGTCCTCCAGCACCACCGGCCGGCCGAGCAGCGCCGCGGCCTCGGCGACGATCCGGTCCGCGCCCGCGCCGTGCAGGGCGAGCGTGCGGAAGGCACCGCCGGCGCGCTCGGCGAACGACGCCCGGTCGTGCTGGGAGTTCAGGATCCGGCCGAGCACCGTCTCGATGATCTCCGCGTAGCGGACCGTGCGGCGGACCTCGACCAGCGGGAACCGGGCGCTGCGCGCGGCCTGGACCAGGTCCGCGGGCAGCGCGGTCAGCTGCTGCCCGAGCTCGACGAGCAGCCCGACGGCGCCGGCGGCGCGCAGCGCGCCGAGGTAGCGGGCCGGGTCGGTCGTCGGGTCGGACAGCGCCAGCCCGACCGAGAGCACCAGCACCCCCGGCGGCAGCGTCCCGGCCGGCTCGGCGAGCTCGCTGACGTGCACCCAGCGCACCTCGGTGTCCAGCTCCGGGCGCCCGGCCCGCACCGCCGGCGCGCCGGCACGCACAGCGGGGAGGGCGAGGACGTCGGCGATCGAGGGGTACACGGCTCTCCTGCGAACGGAACGTCTTGATCGAGGCGGCTATGGATACGGATCGTATCGCTCCGCGTGGACGGCGCAGCACCGACGATCGGTCCATGACCGCGACCGCGCCCACCCATGTCCGGACCCTGCACCACTGGGCGGCGGGAGCGCCCCGTCCCGGCGGCAGCGCCCGGTACGGCGACGTCACCGATCCGGCCACCGGCGCGGTGACCGCCCGGGTCCCGTTCGCGTCGGCCGACGAGGTCGGCGACGTCGTCGCGGCGGCCTCGGCCGCGTTCCCGGGCTGGCGGGACACCTCGCTGGCGCGGCGCACGCAGGTCCTGTTCCGGTTCCGCGAGCTGCTCGACGCCCGTGCCCCGGAGCTGGCCGAGCTGATCACCGCCGAGCACGGCAAGGTGCTCGGTGACGCCGCCGGCGAGGTCGCCCGCGGCCAGGAGGTCGTCGAGTTCGCGTGCGGGATCCCGCACCTGATCAAGGGGTCAGCCACCGAGAACGCCTCGACCGGGGTGGACGTGGCCTCGATCCGGCAGCCGCTCGGCGTCGTCGGGATCGTGAGCCCGTTCAACTTCCCGGCGATGGTCCCGATGTGGTTCTTCCCGATCGCGATCGCCGCCGGCAACGCGGTGGTGCTCAAGCCCTCGGAGAAGGTGCCATCGGCCGCGCTGTGGATGGCCGAGCTGTGGCGCGAGGCCGGGCTGCCGGACGGCGTGTTCAACGTGGTGCACGGCGACGGGGAGGCCGTCGACGCCGTGCTGACCCACCCCGACGTGAAGTCGGTGAGTTTCGTGGGGTCCACCCCGATCGCACGGCACGTCTACGAGACCGGCACCGCGCACGGCAAGCGGGTGCAGGCCCTGGGTGGGGCGAAGAACCACATGGTCGTGCTCCCGGACGCCGACCTGGATCTGGCCGCCGACCAGGCCGTCAACGCCGGGTTCGGGTCGGCGGGGGAGCGCTGCATGGCGATCTCGGCCGTCGTCGCGGTGGGGGCGGCCGGGGACACCCTGGTCGAGAAGATCGCCGAGCGGGCCCGCGCACTGCGCACCGGGGACGGGCGGCGCGGCTGCGACATGGGGCCGCTGGTCACCGCCGCGGCCCGGGACCGGGTCAGCGGCTACGTCGACGCCGGCGTCGACGAGGGCGCCTCGCTGGTCGTCGACGGCCGCACCGGTGTGTTCGACGCCGAGGGGGAGGGGTTCTTCGTCGGCCCCACGCTGTTCGACCACGTGCGGACGGGCATGAGCGTCTACACCGACGAGATCTTCGGCCCGGTCCTCTCGGTGCTGCGGGTGGATACCTACGACGAGGCGCTCGACCTGGTCAACGCCAACCCGTACGGCAACGGCACCGCGATCTTCACCAACGACGGCGGCGCCGCCCGCCGCTTCCGCAACGAGGTGGAGGTCGGGATGGTCGGCATCAACGTGCCGGTACCGGTGCCGATGGCCTACTACAGCTTCGGCGGCTGGAAGAGCTCGCTGTTCGGCGACACCCACGCGCACGGCACCGAGGGTGTGCACTTCTTCACCCGGGGCAAGGTCGTCACCACCCGCTGGCTCGACCCGAGCCACGGCGGTGTCGACCTGGGCTTCCCGCAGAACTCCTGAGCGGAGCTTGCGGAGCGAACATCCACACTGAACGCCCGGACCGGAAGGGGACGGACATGACCGCACTCGACGACGTCACCGCAGGCAGCGAGGCCGGCGGCACCCCGGACGGGGCCCGGTCACCGGCTGCCGAGGCCGCCGGCAAGCACCTCTGGATGCACTTCGCCCGGATGCACGGCCGGGACGGCGACAACCCGATCCCGGTGATCACCAGGGGCGAGGGCGTGCACCTGTGGGACGACCGCGGCCGACGGATCCTGGACGGCCTGGCCGGGCTGTTCGTGGTGCAGGCCGGGCACGGGCGCCGCGAGCTCGCCGAGGCGGCCGCGAAGCAGGCGTCCGAGCTGGCCTACTTCCCGGTGTGGGGCTACGCCACCCCGCCGGCCGCGGAGCTGGCCGAGCGCCTCGCCCACCTGGCGCCCGGTGACCTGAACCGGGTCTTCTTCACCTCCGGTGGCGGCGAGGCCGTCGAGTCGGCGTGGAAGGTGGCCAAGCAGTACTTCAAGCTGCGCGGCCGCCCGCTCAAGCACAAGGTCATCAGCCGGATGACGGCGTACCACGGGACCCCGCACGGGGCGATGGCGATCACCGGCCTGCCGGCGATGAAGAAGGACTTCGAGCCGCTCGCGCCGGGCGGGTTCCGGGTGCCGAACACCAACCTCTACCGGCACCCCGAGTTCGACGGCGACGCCGAGGCGCTCGGCCGCTGGGCCGCGGACCGGATCGAGGAGGCGATCCTGTTCGAGGGCGCCGACACCGTCGCCGCGGTGGTGCTGGAGCCGGTGCAGAACTCGGGTGGCTGCCTGACCGCGCCGGCGTCCTACTTCGCCCGGGTGCGGGAGATCTGCGACCGGTACGACGTGCTGCTGGTCTCCGACGAGGTGATCAACGCGTTCGGCCGGCACGGGCACACGTTCGCCTGCGAGAAGTTCGGCTACGTCCCGGACCTGATCACCTGCGCGAAGGGCATGACCTCGGGCTACGGGCCGCTCGGGGCGATGATCGCCTCGGAGAAGGTGATCGAGCCGTTCCTGGAGCCGGGCGTGACCTTCCCGCACGGCTACACCTGGGGCGGGCACCCGGTCTCGGCGGCGGTCGCGCTGGCCAACCTGGACCTGATGGAGCGCGAGGGGCTCAACCAGCGGGTGCTGGATCACCAGGACGCGTTCGGCGCGACCCTCGCGAAGCTGCTGGACCTGCCGATCGTCGGGGACGTCCGCGGCGACGGGTACTTCTGGGCGGTCGAGCTGGTCCGCGACTCCGCGACCCGGGAGACCTTCGACGCCGCCGACCGCGAGCGGCTGGTCAAGCAGTTCCTGCCCGGGGCGCTGCTCGGCAACGGCCTGTACTGCCGCCCGGACGACCGGGGCGACGTCGTCATCCAGCTCGCGCCGCCGCTGATCGCCGGGCAGGCCGAGTTCGACGAGATGGAGCAGATCCTGCGGCACACCCTGACCGAGTCGTGGTCGCTGGTCTGACCGGTCGGCGGTTCGGGGTGCGCGGACGGCGCGAAATGCGTCCGTCCGGCCCTCGTCCGGCCACCCGCCTCCCGATACCGTCATGTCGTCGCTTCGTCCCATCGGGAGGACGTCATGCCGCAGGGTCCGGTCGAGGCAGGCACGTGGCAGTACAGCGGCGATCTGGTGTTCCGCCAGTACTACCTGGGGTGCCTGTCGCACGCCTCGTACCTGGTCGGTGACCGGGGAAGCGGTCGCGCGGTCGTCGTCGACCCGCAGCGGGACGTCGCGCAGTACCTCGCCGACGCCGGGACCGCGGGACTCCGGATCGAGCGCGTGCTGGAGACACACGTCCATGCGGACTTCGTGTCCGGCCACCTGGAGCTGGCCGCCGCGACCGGCGCCCTGATCTCCTACGGTGACGCGGCCGAGGTCGAGTTCCCGATCGAGCCGCTCGCCGACGGCCGGGTGCTCGACCTCGGGTCGGTGAGCCTGGAGGCGCTGTACACACCCGGCCACACCCCGGAGTCGATCTGCCTGGTGATCCGGGATGCGCCCGGCGCCGCACCGTGGGGCGTCCTGACCGGGGACACCCTGTTCATCGGCGACGTCGGCCGGCCCGACCTGCTCGGCGGCGTCGGCTGGTCGGCCGACGAGCTGGCCCGCGCGCTCTATCGCTCCACCCGCGAGCGCCTGCTCCCGCTGCCGGACGCGACCCGGGTCTTCCCCGCGCACGGCGCCGGATCGGCCTGCGGCAAGAACCTGTCGACCGAGACGTCGAGCACGATCGGCGAGCAGCGGCGCACCAACTACGCGCTGGCGCCGATGACCGAGGACGCCTTCGTCGCGGCCGTGACCGAGGGCCAGTCGGCCGCGCCGACGTACTTCACCTACGCCTCGCACCGCAACCGGGAGGACCGTCCCGTCCTGGACGAGTCGGCCCCGGTGCGGGCCCTCACCCTGGCCGAGGCCGATGTGGCGGCCGGGGCCGGCGCCCTGCTGCTCGACACCCGGGACCCGCAGGACTTCGCGGCCGCACACCTGCCGGGCGCGGTGAACGTTGGTCTCGGCGGACGGTTCGCCGAGATGACCGGACAGGTCGTCGCTGCGGGGACCGACCTGGTCCTGGTCGGTGACGGGGACACCGCGACCGAGGCACGCAACCGGCTGGCGCGGATCGGTTTCGACCGGGTCCTGGGCTTCCTCGACGGTGGCGTGACCGCTGCACCGCCGGATCGGCTGCGGGCCGCCGGACGGATCACCGCCGACCGCCTCGCGGGCCTGGGTGACACGGTCCGGGTCGTCGACGTCCGCGGGCCCGGTGAGGTCGCCGGCTCCGGCCTGGTCCCCGGTGCGGTATCGGTGCCCCTCGCGGCCCTGGCATCCCGGCTCGGCGAGCTCGACCCGGCCGCACCGACCGTCGTCTACTGCGCGGGCGGCTACCGGTCGTCGATCGCGGCGTCACTGCTGCGCGCGCGGGGCTTCGTCCGGGTGGACGACCTTCTCGGCGGCTTCGCGGCCTGGGCGGCCGGCGACCGCCCCGTGCACCAGCCGGCCGCCGACCGCCCGGTGGAGCAGCCGGCCGGCGCCTGATCCCGCCCGAAGCTCGCGTGAGGGCTCCACAACGCGGGGTGCGGACCGGGGGACGCTACTGGAGGGCGAGGGTCCGGATGACCGACCGGGCTGCGTCCCCGCCGGCCTCCAGCGCGGTCCCCAGCGCCGTCGGTACGTCCAGGTCGGCGAGCAGCGCGTCCCGCACCGCGTCGGCCGCCGCGACCGACCCGGGCCTGCGACCGGCGGCGGTGTAGAGCTCGTCCAGCCGCCCGCTCGCCACGTCGACGTCCTCCGCGCGGTACTCCCACGGCTGCGACCACGGGCGGTCGAGCAGCAGCAGGCGCAGCGCGGCACCCGGCGCGGTCCCGAGCAGGTCCTGCACCAGCACCAGGTTGCCGGTGGACTTCGCCATCTTCGCGCCGTCCACCGACACGACGCCGGCCCGGAAGCCGCGCCGGGCGAACAGGCCGGCGCCGGTGGCGGCGGCGACCATCGCGGACTGGTAGGCGTGGTGCGGGAAGGCCAGGTCGGCGCCCCCGGCCAGGACGTCGACGACGCCGCCGGACGTGGCGAGCGCCATCGCCGCGCACTCGGCGTGCCAGCCAGGGCGCCCCGGGCCCCACGGGCTCGGCCAGGCCGGGTGGACGCCGTCGGAGGGCCTCCACAGCCGAACGTCGAACGGGTCGTCGCGGCGCGAGTCGTCCGGCTCGTCGCCGTACTCGACGGACAGCGAGAGTGCGGTGTCCCGGTCCAGCCCGGCGGCCCGGGGGACCTGCGCACCGCGGAAGTACACGGTGCCCTCGCGCGCGTAGGCGTGACCGGTCGCCAGCAACGCCCGGGCCAGGTCGATCACGTGCGTGACGTGGTGGCGGGCATGTGGCGCGCGGTCGGGTGGCCGGACCTGCAGGTCGGCCATGCTGCGATCGAACCAGAACTCCTGGCGCAGGCCGAACTCGTCGTAGTCGACCTGGCGCTCGACGGCGGTCCGGGTGAGCACGTCGTCGACGTCGGTCACGTTCCGGACCACCTCGGTCGGCGTCCCGGTCATCCGGATGACCCGGGCGAGCAGGTCGGCCCAGACGAAGGTCGCGGCGTGCCCCAGATGGGTCACGTCGTACGGCGTGATGCCACAGACGTAGACGCGCGCCGGAACGGTGAGCGGCAGCGGAGCTCCTGCCAGCACGAACTCGGGCACGGGCTCAGGGTGCGGGCACGATCCGGATGTAGGGCCGCGGCGCCGACCACCCGCCGGGCCAGATCGTCCGGGCCTCGTCGTCCGGCACCGAGCCGGAGATGATCACGTCCTCGCCCTGCCGCCAGTTGACCGGCGTGGAGACCCGGTGCTGCGCGGTGAGCTGCAGCGAGTCGATGACCCGGAGCACCTCGTCGAAGTTGCGGCCGGTGGTCATCGGGTAGGCCAGGACCAGCTTGACCCTCTTGTCGGGGCCGATCACGAAGACGGTGCGCACCGTCGCGTTCTGGGCCGGCGTGCGGCCGGTCGGGTCACCCTCGACGTCGGCGGGCAGCATCCCGTACAGCTTCGAGACGGTGAAGTCGACGTCGCCGATCAGCGGGTAGTTGGGGGCGAACCCCTGCGTCTCGGCGATGTCGCCGGACCACTTCTGGGAGCCCTCCACCGGGTCGACCGACAACCCGATGATCTTGACGTCGCGCTGATCGAACTCCGGTTTGATCCGCGCCATGTAGCCCAGCTCCGTCGTGCAGACCGGGGTGAAGGCGCGGGGGTGGGAGAACAGCACGGCCCAGGAGTCGCCGATCCACTCGTGGAACCGGATGCGGCCCTCGGTGGTGTCGGCGTCGAAGTCGGGTGCGGTGGCGCCGAGCTGCAGGGACATGGTCTCTCCTCGCTTCGTGGTCGCGGGCCTCCGTCGCGCCCTCCCGGCGTGCTCGCGGCCCGGGAGCCGTGCGTGACTCGTGCTGGTTCTCCGCCCGGCCCGCACGCCGCGCGGTGCCCCGGGGGGCGGGTGACAGGGTCTCGCCGAGTTGTTCATGAACCGCTCGGTAACTACGTTGGGTGCGGGGCGAGCGTCGCACCGCGACGGTCCGGAAGGGGTTCCATGACGGCGCAGCGACGGACCGGGCCCCGGGCGGTGGTCGTCGCCCAGGCGCGGTCCGGGACCGAGCGCTCGATCCTGGCGCGCTGGGCCGAGGAACACCATCCCGGCGCACCGGTCGTCCCGATCGGTCCCGGTCCGGACGTCCCGTCCGCCCTCGGCGAGATGCTGCACGGCAACGGTCCCGCCGGCGACGGCCCTACCCCCACCGACAGCCCGGAAGGTGACGGTACGGGCGAGGAAGTGCTGATCGTCCCGATCCGGGTCACCTGGGTCACTCCGGAGCCCGCTGACGGCGGTGCGGTCGGGAAGCTGGCCGGGCTCGCGACCACCGCCGTGATGCGGATGGCCTGGTCCCCGCTGCACCCGTCGATGGCCCGGCACCGGCCGGACGCCGCCCGGGTCGTCGCGGGCGAACCGGCGAGCGTCGCCGACCTGGTCTCCCGGTTCACCGAGCAGGAGAGCGGCCGGCCGGGTTCGCCCGGCTTCGCACGCTTCGTCGTCCGGCAGGCCGTGCTGGCCTGTGACCGGGTGGAACGACGGATCCTCGGTGACCGCTACAAGGTGCCGCGCCGGATGGTCGAGCAGATCACCTCCTCCAGCCGGTTCCCGGCCCTGGTCGGACGGCTGGCCCGGCAGACCGGGTCACCCCCCGCCGAGATCGAGCAGCGGCTCGCGGGCTGCCTGGACGAGATGGCCGCGGTGCAGAGCCCGCCGGCGATCGACGTGTTCCGGGCGCTGATGGGGCCGATGCACACCAAGGCCTGGGACGTCCAGGTCGACGAGTCCGGCCTGGAACGGCTGCGCGAGCTCAACAGGGAACACGCGCTGGTGTTCCTGCCGAGCCACCGGTCCTACGCCGACCCGCTGCTGTTCGCCGAGGTCCTGCACGAGCGCAACTTCCCGCGCAACCACGTCCTGGGCGGCAACAACCTGTCGTTCTGGCCGATGGGCGCGCTCGGCCGGCGGGCCGGCGTCGTGTTCATCCGGCGCAGCTTCGGCGGGGACACCGTCTACAAGGCCGCGATCCAGGAGTACCTGGGCAGTCTGCTGGCCAAGCGTTTCAACCTGGAGTGGTACATCGAGGGCGGTCGCAGCCGGACCGGAAAGCTGCGCCGGCCCCGAGTGGGCCTGCTGCGCTACCTGAGCTCCGCGATCGAGGAGCGCCCCGAGCTCGACGCCGTGCTGGTGCCGGTCTCGATCGTCTACGACCAGCTGCACGAGGTCGGTGCGATGGCTGCCGAGCAGCGCGGGGGGATCAAGAAGGCCGAGGGTCTGGGCTGGCTCTACGGCTACTTCCGCGACCAGCGCCGGCACATCGGGACGGCCCAGGTCCGGCTCGCCGAACCGTTCTCGTTGCGCACCGCGCTGGACGACGCCGGGGACGGTCCGGCGCAGCTGGAGAAGGTCGCGTTCCGGGTCTGCGCCGGGATCAACCGGGTCACCCCGGCCACTGCGACGTCGCTGGCGACGTTCGCGCTGCTGTCGGCCCGGGACCGGGCGCTGAACCTGCAGCAGGTGCGGGACGTCGTCGCACCGCTGGCCGACTACCTGGAGTCCCGCGAGGTCCCGGTGCCGATCGCCGAGCTGCGCACCCGGCACGGGCTGCGGATGACACTGGACCGGCTCGCCGAGGCCGGGGTGGTGACCGTCTACGAGGGCGGCACCGAGCCGGTGTTCGCGATCAGTTCCGGCCGTCACCACGTCGCCGCGTTCTACCGCAACGGCGCGCTGCACCACCTGCTGAACCGGGCGTTGCTGGAGCTGGCGCTGCTGCGCCTCGGCGACGCCGCGACCGGCGAGGACCTGGTCGAGCTGGCCTGGCGGGAGCTGGCCCGGTTGCGGGACCTGCTGAAGTTCGAGTTCTTCTTCTCGACCCGGCGCGAGTTCCGGACCGAGATGCTGCGCGAGCTCGACCAGGTCGACCCGGACTGGCGGCAGCGCCGGGTCGAGCCCTCCGACGCGCGGAGCGTGCTGCGGCAGGCGCCGCTGCTCGTCGCGCCGGGCGTGCTGCGGTCCTTCCTGGACGCGCAGCTCGTCGTCGCCGACCGGCTCGCGGCCCTGGACGACGCCGCGCTCACCGACGAGGCGGCGTTCCTCGACGAGTGCCTCGGCGTCGGCCGGCAGATGCTGCTGCAGCACCGGCTGGACCGCCCCGACTCGGTGTCACGCGAGCTGTACAGCACCGCCGTGCGGCAGGCCGACAACCGCGGCCTGCTCCGGCCCGCGGACGGCTCGCCGGACGGCGCCGTGCTGGCCCTCGGTGAGCGGCGCCGCGGCTGGCGGGACGAGGTCACGGCCGTGATCGACGATCTCGGCCGGCTGGCGAAGCTGCACCGGGCCCGGCTCGCGGTCGTCCTGGGTGCCGCGGACAGCACCACCAGCACCAACGACAGCGACGGCACGGGCACCGGCCCCGTCCCGATACCGGCCGACGAGGCCGCGGAACATGCGGAAGGGGACTCGGGTGTCGCAAGCTGACGGTGCGCGGTCCGGGGCGGTCCGGGCCGAGCGGCTGCGCGCGATCCGGGAGGCCCCGCCGGGACCGGCCACGGTCGCCTACTTCGACTACGACGGCACGGTGATCGACGGTTACTCGGCCGGGGCGTTCTACCGCAGGCGGCTGCGCGAGTTCGACGTCGGCCCGGTCGAGATGGTCCGCACCGTGCTGTCCGGCATGCGCGGGATCCGGACCGACGACGACTTCAAGGAGTTCCTCGCGATCACGCTCGCCACCTGGACGGGGCGCCGTGAGGACGAGCTGGCGCGGCTCGGGCGGGACCTGTTCCGGGACGAGATCGCCGGGCAGCTGCATCCCGAGGTGTGGGAGCTCGTCGAGGCGCACCGCGCGCGGGGCCACCAGGTGGTGATGGCGTCCTCGGCGACCCGGTTCCAGGTCCAGCCGATGGCCGACGAGCTCGGCGCCGACCGGGTGCTGTGCACCGAGCTGGAGGTGGCCGACGGCGTGCTCACCGGCCGGGTCGCAGGCGTCTCGCTGTGGGGTCCCGGCAAGGCGGCCGCGGTGCAGGCCGACGCGCTGGCCCACGACGTCGACCTGGCGGACTGTTTCGGCTACGCCAACGGCACCGAGGACGTGGACTTCCTGGCATGCGTCGGGAACCCGGTGGCGGTCTCGCCGACCGACTCGCTGCGCAGGCTGGCCACCGACATGGACTGGCCGGTGCTGGACTGCGCGTCGCGCGGCGGGCTGTTCCCCGCGGTGGCCGACGTGGCCCGCACCGCGGTCTTCTACGGCGGCATGGCCGGCGGGCTGGCCGCCGCGGCCGGTGCCGGGCTGCTGCACGGCTCCCGCCGCACGTTCGTCGACATGGCGGGCGGGGTCGGCGCGGACGTCGCCTTCGGGCTGGCCGGGATCGACGTCGAGGTGACCGGGGCCGAGCACCTGGTGTCCGCGCGGCCGTGCGTGTTCGTGTTCAACCACCAGTCCAAGTTCGACGTCCCGATCCTGATGAAGCTGCTGCGGGACCGCTTCACCGCCGTCGCCAAGAAGGAGGCGGCGGCGATCCCGGTCTGGGGCCAGCTGTTCTGGATCGCCGACGTCGCCTTCGTCGACCGCGGCAACTCCCGCCAGGCCCGGCAGGCGCTGCAGCCGGCCGTCGACAAGCTGCGCCACGAGGGCATCTCGCTGGCCATGGCGCCGGAGGGCACCCGCTCGCCGACGCCGCGGCTGGGCCCGTTCAAGAAGGGCGCCTTCCACATCGCGATGCAGGCCGGGGTGCCGGTCGTGCCGGTCGTCATCCGGAACGCCGGCGAGATCATGTGGCGGGGCGCGCAGACGCTGCGCGGCGGGACGGTCCAGGTCGTCGTGCATCCGCCGATCGACACCGGCGGCTGGACCGCCGAGCAGGTGGGCACGCACGCCGACGAGGTGCGGGAGCTGTTCCTGGACACGCTCGCCCGCTGGCCGGAACTCCGAGACGGGGGTGAACCACCGCGATGAGTGACACGCCGCTGACCTGGGGATCGGTCCGGGAGATGTCGCCGTTCGAGGCGATGATGTGGCGCGCCGAGGCCGATCCCCGCTACCGCTCGCCGGTGCTGGCCGTCGAGCTGATGGACGCGACGCCGGAGTGGGACCGGCTGGTCGCGGCCGTCGACTGGGCGACCCGGATGGTCCCGCGGTTCCGGGAGCGGATCCGGGAGCCGCTGGGCGGGCTGGGCACCCCGTACTGGATCAACGACCTCGAGTTCGACCTGCACTACCACCTGCGCCGGGTGCGGTTGCCCGGGACCGGGCCGGGGGTCTGGCCGGAGCTCGCGCCGATCGCCGAGCAGTTCATGATGACCCCGTTCGACCGGGAGCGGCCGCCGTGGGAGGCGATGCTGGTCGAGGGCCTGCCGGACGGTCGGTCGGCGTTCCTGCTGAAGCTGCACCACGTGCTCACCGACGGCATGGGCGTGGTCCAGTTGCTGTCCCAGCTGCACTCCCGCAAGCGCGAGCACGACGTCGACAAGCCGCAGCCACCCGCCCCCGCTACGGAGGCCCCGGATCCGCTGGCCGAGGTGGACCGGCTGGTCCGCCGCGAGGCCGGGCTGCTCCCGACGGCGGCGCGCGCCGCCCGGGACGTGACCGGCGCGCTCGCCCACCCGCTGGCCGCGATGCGGGACACCGCCGGCTACCTGACCTCCGCGGTACGGGTGCTGTCCCCGCCGTCCGGGGCGTCGTCGGAGCTGCTGCGCCCGCGCGGGCTGTCCTGGCGCTTCGCCGCGCTCGACGTCGGGTTCGCCGACCTGCGGGCGGCCGGCAAGGCAGCCGGCGGCTCGTTCAACGACGCCTACGTCGCGGCGCTGCTCGGGGCGTTCCGGCTCTACCACGCCGAGATGGGCCGGCCGGTCGGGGCGGACGCGACGCTGCGGACCTCCGTGCCGGTGTCGGTACGCCGGGCGGGAGACGCGGCCGGCGGGAACCGCTGGGCCCCGGCCCGGCTGGCCGCGCCGATGGGGATCGTGGACCCGGCCGAGCGGATCGGTGCGGTCGGGGCGCTGATGCGGGCGGCCCGCGCCGAACCCGCGCTGGAGAGCCCGGACGTCGTCGCGCCGCTGCTCGCCCGGCTGCCCGCTCCGGTGCTCGCCCTGGTGGCGGGCGGTTCGACCGCCGGGAACGACCTGCAGGCCTCCAGCGTGCCGGGGCTGCGTCACGAGGCGTTCCTGTGCGGGGCGCAGATCGAGCGCGTCTACCCCTACGCACCGCTTCCCGGCTGCGCCGCGATGATCTCGGCGGTGACCCACGGCGGGACCGCCTGCGTGGGCGCGAACCTGGACGCCGCGGCGATCTCCGACCGCGAGCTGTTCAGCGACTGCCTGGCCCTAGGGTTCGCCGACGTGCTCGCGCTGCATCCCGGCTCGGCCGATCCGGTGGTGGTGAGGTGACCGTCGAATCGTTCTACCGCGGCGGCGCCGGGCCGCCGCTGCTGCTGCTGCACGGGATGACGTCCTCCTGGCGGGCCTGGAAGCCGCTGCTGCCGATGCTGGAGCAGCACCACGAGGTCTGGGCCGTCACCATGCCCGGCCACCTCGGCGGGCCGGAGCTGCCGGACGAGCCGTTCGCGATCGAGTCCATGGTGGACGCCCTCGTCGCCCGGCTCGACGAGCTCGGGGTCGACCGGGCCCCGCACGTCGTCGGGAACTCGCTCGGCGGGTGGGCGGCGCTGGAACTGGCCCGGCGCGGACGAGCCCGGTCCGTGGTGGCGCTGTCCCCGGCCGGGGCGTGGGCGGTGCCGGCGGACCTGTACCGGTTGCTGGCCACGTTCCGGGTCGGCGCGTTGATGGCCGGGTGGGCTCCGGTCCGGCTGCTCGCCTCGTGCCGGCCGTTGCGCCGGTTGCTGCTGCGCACCGTGTCCGAGCACGCCGACCGGTACTCGTCCAAGGACGTCGACGTGCTGTTCGACGACCTCGCCGGCTGCGCCGCGCTCGAGCCGCTGCTGTCCGCGGCGTCGATGGACACGATGATCGCGCCGTTCGAGGACGCACCGTGCCCGATCCGGATCGCCTGGTCCGGTGAGGACCGCACGATCCCGTACCGCCGCTACGGTCCGCCCATGATGGACGCCGTCCCGGACGCCGACCTGGTGGTGCTGCCCGGGGTCGGGCACGTGCCGATGGTCGACAACCCGGCACTGGTGGCCTGGACGATCCTGCAACACACGCGCTACGAGGTGACGTCATGAGTGCACTGACCGACGGGTTCCGCGACTGGGCCCCGGAGCCGGTCGCGTCGGTGGACGCGGTGTCGCCGTGGTCGGTGGCGGCGTTCTCCGGCCTGCTCGATCTGGACCCGGTGGCCGCCGAGGGCGATCCGCTGCCGCCGCTCTGGCACTGGCTCGCGTTCCTGGACACCCCGCCGCAGTCCGCGCTGGGAGCCGACGGGCACCCGGCGCACGGGCACTTCCTGCCGCCGGTGCCGGACCGCCGCCGGATGTTCGCCGGGGGCCGCATGATCTGGCACGCGACCTGGCGGGTCGGGGAACCGGTCGTGCGGCACCTGTCGCTGGAGGGCGTCAAGATCCGGGAGGGGCGCAGCGGCGAGATGGCATTCGTGACGACCCGCGCGGACTTCCGCCGGGTCGCCGGAGGTGCCGCCGACGGATCCACCGAGGGGGAGCTGGTCGCCACCGAGTACCAGGACATCGTCTACCGGTCGCAGCCGGCCGGGGCCGCCCGGGGGACGGCCGCGCCGGAGCCCGCGCCGCGGCCCGACCACGAGTGGGGCTTCACCCTCCCGACCGGCCCCGAGCTGCTGTTCCGGATGTCGGCGCTGACCTACAACACGCACCGCATCCACTACGATCGGCCGTACGCGACCGGCGTCGAGGGGTATCCGGGGCTGGTCGTGCACGGCCCGCTGTTCGCCGTGCTCGGGCTGGAGATCGCCCGCCGGCACCGGCCGGAGGCGGCCGTGCGGAGCTACTCCTACCGGCTCACCGCGCCCGCGTTCGACGGTCCGGACCTCTGGGTCGGCGGCACCCCGGACGGCTCCGGGATCGAAGTCGCCGCCGGCTCCGACGGGGCCCCGGCGTCGGTGTCGGGCCACGTCGACCTCTGAGCTCATCGCCGGGCAGGTCGGCAGGTCGGCCGGTCAGTCCGTCAGCCGGTTGCGCAGCCGGTCGCTCAGTCGGTCGCCGGCGCCGTGCGGGTAATCGAGGCCAGGGCCTCGACGATCGCGTGCTCGATCCGGTCGGCGTCGATGCCGAGGCCGGCGAGAAGGCCGTCGTCCCCCTCCTGCTCGAGCAGCCCCAGCAGGACGTGCTCGGTGCCGATGTAGTTGTGCCCCAGGCGCAGCGCGTGCCGGAAGGTGAGCTCCAGGGCCTTCTTGGCGCCGGCGTCGAACGGCACCAGGGCCGGCACGGTCTCCGCCGTGCCGGGCAGCGCGGCGGTCGCGGCGGCCCGCAGCGCCTCGTCGGTGAATCCCCGGGCGCGGAGCAGCATGATCGCCAGCGACTCCGGCTCCGCGAGCAGGCCCAGCACCAGGTGCGCCGGGGTGATCGTGTCGTTGCCGGCGGCACGGGCCTCGTTCTGCGCACCGACGACGACGTTGCGCGCCCGCGGGGTGAACCGGTTGAAGCCCTCCTGCATGTCCGGATCGGACTTCGGGACGAACCGCTTCTGCGCGGCCTGCTTGGACACACCCATGCTCCGGCCGATGTCGGTCCAGGAGGCCCCGGAGCGGCGGGCCCGGTCGACGAAGTGGCCGATCAGGTGGTCGGCGACGTCGCCGAGGTGGTCGCCGGTCAGGACTGCGTCCGTGAGCTGCTCCAGTGGCTCGTCGTGCACCTTCGTGATCGCGGCGATGAGGTCGTCCAGCCGGACGGTGTTGGTGAGGCTCGTCGGAGGCGTCATGGGTCAACCATAGGTTGACGAATCGCAAGCGTCAACCATGCATTGACGATCTCCGCCGCGTGTCGCCGTGGACGCCGCGCGAGGGACTCGCTACCGTCCGGCGTTATTCGTCACTCGGACGAGTGAGGCGAGGTGCTGCGTGGTCCGTTCCCGGCGCGCATCGCGGGTCGCTGTCCTGGTGTTGGCGGTCGGCGCCCTCACCGCATGCACCCGGACGTCGATCGACGGGCTGCAGGTCCGCTCCGGCCCCGGGACGGGCAGCCGGGTGGTCGCCGAGATCCCGCGCTCCGGCACCCCGGTCCGCGTGAGCTGCTGGACCCGCGGCGAGCCGGTGCACGGCGACACCGTGTGGTACCGCATCGGGTCGCCGGAGGAGGGGTGGGTGACGAACTACTACGTCCGCTCCACCCGAGATTTCGGTGGGCGGCCGCGCTGCTGACGGCTAGGACGCCTGCCGGGCGCGCAGGGTGCCGAGCATCTGTGCGGTGACCTCCCGCGCGTCCGCACAGAGCGTCTCGCTCGTGCGAGCCCCGGCGCCGCCGCCGGTGGGGTCGATCTGTATCTGGACCCGCAGGGATGCGCCGTCGGCGACGTCGACGACGAGCTGGCAGAACGGCAGCCCGGTGCCCGGGGCCGGCGGCGAACTCTGCACGGCGCCGAACGCCTGAACCGAGACGATCGTGGACGTCGGGTCCGCGTCGACGGCGGTGGTCGCGTCCGTGGCGAGGGTCTGCAGGTTGTAACCGGTGTCGCCGGTGCCGAGCCAGGTACAGCCTCGTGAGGTGCCGTCCTGGCTGCTCACCGGTCGGCCGGTCTCGACCGACAGTTCGGAACGCTGGGTCGGCGTGAGTGCCGAACAGGTGTCGACGGCAGCGACGTCCAGGACGAACGGTCGAGGGGGGAACGGATCCCCGCCCCGCGGTGTGAGGGTGCCGCAGCCGGCCGTCGCCAGGAGGACGATCGTGGCGATGGCCGCCGATGCCCTCCGTCCCGCCGCGGGGCTCACCGGTCGAGCGACGCGCCGAAGGCCCGCGCGAGGTCGGCGTCGGTGTGACCGTACGAGCGTGCCGCCGAGCGCAACGCCGCTACCGCGGCCGTCAGCTCCTCATGATGGGCCCAGTGGATGCGGATGATCTGGTCGATCCTCGCCTGGAACATGCGCTGGGCGTCGGCGGAGACCGGATCTCCGCCACACCTGCCGACCTGCAGTTCCTGGCTCGCGCTGTGCAGACGTGCACGCAGGTCGTCGGCCTGCTTCTGGAACAACGCGGCGGCCGCGAGCACGTTCTCGGCGTTGACCTGACTGAGCAGGTCCTCGTTGATGGAGCGCATCTGCTCCGGCGTCAGCGCCACCGGCCGAGCGTAGGCGATCGACCCTCGCCGGCGGGCCGGTTCGGGCCAACCGCCCGGGCGCTCGCCGAGGGGTACACGACTGCTGTCGGTCCAAGATCGGACAGCGGTGCCGTACCCCTCGGTGATGCCGCCGGCGCCTCGGCTCCGCGCGCACGCTGCGGCCGCGAGCAACCGGGCGGCCGGCCGGGCGTTCACGGGAGCAGGAGCAGGAGCAGGAGCAGGAGCAGTCGCGGGAGCGGGAGCGTTACTCGTGCTCGGGCAGCAGCGGGACTTCCAGGCCCGGGTCCCGGCCGAGCTGGGTCGCCCGGGACACCGAGGTCGCTCCGAAGCGGCGGCGCACTGCGTCCAGGGCGGTGTCCAGTGCGGGGCCGCTGTGGGCGTCGAACGGGAGCTCCAGCTGCAGCGCGTCGTCCCGGTCCAGGTTGGTCAGTGACAGCCCGAGCAGCGTGATGCCCCGGTCCCGGATCTCCGGGAGGGCGGCGACCAGCAACCGGCGGGCGGTGCCGAGGATGGTCGGCGTATGCGCCGTCGGCGCCGGCAGGGTGTGCGAGCGGGTGACCCGGGCGTAGTCGGCGAACCGCAGCCGCAGTACCACGGTCCGGCAGACCCGCCCGCCACCGGCGCTCCCGGGATCGACGTCGCTGCCCTTCGGCGTGCGCAACCGCCGGGCCAGCCGGTCGACGGTGCCGGCGAGGATGGCGTCCAGCTCGTCGGCGCTGCGCGGGCGCCGCCCGAGGGCGCGCTGCGAGCCGATCGAGCGCCGGGACCGGCCGGTGTCGATCGGGCGCGGATCCCGGCCGTGCGCCAGTGCGTGCAGGTGCCTCCCGGCGGCCGGGCCGAGGTAGGAGACCAGCGCCGGCTCGCCGAGCGCGGCGACGTCGGCGACCGTCCGGACGCCGACCTCGTGCAGCGTGGCCGCCGTCACCGGCCCGACGCCCCACAGCCGCTCCACCGCCAGCGGGTGCAGGAACGCCGCCTCCCGGTCCGGCTCGACGACGAGCAGGCCGTCCGGCTTGGCCACTCCGCCGGCCACCTTGGCCAGGAACTTCGTCCGCGCCACCCCGACGGTGATCGGCAGCCCGGCCTCGCGCAGCACCCGCGCGCGCAGTCGCGCCGCGATCTCCCGGGGCGTTCCGGAGATCCGGGCGAGCCCGCCGACCTCGAGGAACGCTTCGTCGATCGAGAGCCCCTCGACCTCCGGTGTGATGTCCCGGAAGATCGCGAAGACGGCCTTGCTGGCCGCCGAGTACGCCTCCATCCGGGGCGGCACGACGACCGCGGCCGGGCACAGCGCGCGGGCCCGGCGGCCGTTCATGGCGGTCGCGACGCCGTGCGCCTTGGCCTGGTAGCTCGCGGCCAGCACCACCCCACCTCCGACGATCACCGGCCGGCCGCGCAGTCGCGGGTCGTCCCGCTGCTCGACCGCGGCGTAGAACGCGTCCAGGTCGGCATGCAGGATCGTGGCCAGTCCGCGCACGAACATATGTTCGCATGCGGTGACCGCGATGGCGAGGCGCGGCGGCGTGTCCCGGGCCCGCACCGCGCCGAGCAGGCAGGATGGGCGGGGCCATGACGACCGTATTCGCCCTGCTGATCGCCGTCGCCGCGATGGTGGGCAACACCGTCGCCGCGCTCTGGGAGGCCAAGGGCAGCCGGCTGGCCAGGTACGGCCGTCCGGTGTGGTTGCAGCCGTGGTTCCTGGCCGGGCTGCTCGCCGACGTCGGGGCCTGGGTCCTCACGGTGATCGCACTGCGGTTCCTGCCGGTCTTCGCGGTGCAGTCCATCCTGGCCGGTGCGATCGCGCTGACCACGCTGGCCGACAACGGTTGGAGCCCGTGGAACCTGGCTCGCCGCGACCGGTTCGCGGTGGTCGCCGTGCTGGCCGGGCTGGTACTGGTGGCGACGAGTGCGGAGCCGGAACGGCCGTCCGACCTGCCCCCGGCGGCGACGCCGGTGCTGCTCGTGTCGTTCGCGCTGATCCTGGTCGCGGCCCCGTTCGTGTGGCGCTCGGGCCGTCCGATGCTGCTGGCGTGCCTGGCCGGGCTCGGGTTCGGCGGCACGGCGCTGGCGGTGCGGGCGATCCATCCGGGCCCGCTGCGGTGGGAGACGGTCGGGGACCTGCTGCTCGACCCGCTGGTCTACGCCGTCGTGCTGATGGGTGTGCTCGGCGTGCTCGCGTTCGCCAAGTCGTTGCAGGACGGCGCCGTCGGACCCGCGACCGCGGTGCTGTCGGTGACCGAGGTCGTCGTCCCCGGTGTGGTCGGGATCGCGCTGCTCGGCGACCGGATCCGGCCCGGCTGGGGCGTCGGCGCGCTTGTCGGCGTCGTCGTCGCGCTGGGCGGGGTGATCGCGCTGACCCGGCCGGATCCCGAGACCGAACGACGGAGGGTGCATTGACCGACCCCGACATGACCGACCCCGACACGACCGACGCCGGCATCGCGCACGAGGTGGACCAGCTGCTGACCCGGTACGTGCACGCGGTGGACAACGCCGCGTGGGACGAGCTGGCCGCCGTCTTCACCCCGGACGCGCAGCTGACCGGGTTGCGCGCGACCGCCGACGGGCTGACCGCGATCGTCGACTACATCGCCGGGACCCCGGAGCGCCCCGCGCACCACTGCGTGAACACCGCGCTCACCGCCGGGCCGCGCGGCTCGGTGCACGCCTGGAGCCGGCTGATCACGGTCGCCGCGGACGGTGCGGCGGCCTGCGGCGACTACACCGACCTGATCGTCCCGACCACGGACGGCCTGCGGATCCACCGTCGCCGGGTGCGGCTGCGGGCCCCGGGCGAGACCGCGCCCGGGACGTCCGAGGGGGCCGACCCGGCCGCGCTGTTCCAGCGGTGGGAGCGCGAGCGTGGCTGAGCTCGGCCCGGTCCGCCCGGACGACGCGGCCCGCATCCGGCAGATCCTCGCCCGGTACGCGCACGTGATCGACACTCGGAGCTGGGACCGGCTCGGGCAGGTGTTCACCCCGGACGTGCGCTTCGGGCCGGTGTCCGGCTTCGCCGCGCTCGCCGAGCGGATCGAGGCGGTCACCCCGTACCACCCGCACCACACCACGAACACGCTGCTCGGAATGCTGCCGGACGGCCGGGTCCGGGCCTGGAGCAAGTACGTGATCGTCCGCGACGACGGCACCGCGGGTTCCGGCGACTACCGCGACACCCTGGTCCGCACCGCCGACGGCTGGCGGATCGCGTGGCGGGAGATCAGCCGCGGGCACCGCGACGCCGGCGATCCGGGTGGCGCCTCGCAGCGCAGCTGGACCTTCGAGGGCTGGCGGGAAGGCTGAGCGGGCTCGCCGCGTTGACAGCGGCATGACGACCGGGACCGAGGCCCGCACCGACCACGACGCCTGGCGGGCGCACCGCGAGGAGCAGCTGCGCGAGCCGCACGGCTGGCTCTCGCTCACCGCGCTGCACTGGCTCGACGACGGTCCGGGCCGGTTCGACGGGCTGCCCGGCGAGTGGCGGGTCGCCGACGCCGACACGGTCGCGGTCTCGGCGACCGCCGCCGACGGTGTCCTGATGCCGGGCACGGACATCCCGGTCGAGGGCACCGCGTACGTCCGGCCGGTGGACGGTGCGCCGGGCGTGATGGTCACCGTGGGGGAGCGGGTCGTCGAGATCGCCCGCCGCACCGACGCCTACGCGCTGCGGATCCGCGACCCGCGCGCGATCACCCGGACCGCGTTCGACGGCGTCCCGGTGTTCGACTTCGATCCGGACGCCGTGGTCGCCGGCCGGTTCACCGCCTACGCCGAGCCGCGCCGGCTCACCGTGGGCGCCGTCGTCGCGGGCCTGGAGCACTTCCCGACCGCGGTCGGCGAGGTCGCGTTCGACTACCGCGGGACCACGCAGCGGTTGGTCGCACTGGCCGGGAAGAACGGGGGCCTGTCGCTGCACTTCCGGGACGCCACCTCGGGTGCGCAGAGCTACGGCGGCGGCCGGATCCTGCACACGCCCGACCCGGACGCCGACGGCACGCTGCCGCTCGACCTGAACCGGACGGTCAACCTGCCGTGTGCCTTCACCGCGCACGCCACCTGCCCGCTGCCGCCGGCCGGGAACCACCTGGACGCCGCGGTCGAGGCGGGAGAGCGGACCCCGCCGCGGCCCGATCTCGGCTGATCGCGGGCGCGGTGTCGTGGGAGTCCACGACCGCCGGCCACCCGACCGTGTGACAGCGTCCACCGCAGCTCGGCGGCGAGTGCCGGGCAGCGGTGGCGGCCCGGTCCCGGCGGGGCGAGGGTGGGGCCATGCGCGCCGTCGGATTCACCACGCACGGAGGGCCGGACGTCCTCGAGGTCCTGGAGCTGCCCACACCGCACGCCGGGCCCGGGCAGGTCCGGATCCGGGTCGCCGCGGCGACGGTCAACCCGACCGACACGATGCAACGGGCCACCCGGCGCCAGGAGGTCGCGCCGCCCTGGGTGCCCGGGATGGACATCGCCGGCGTCGTCGACGAGGCCGGCGACGGGGTGGACACGCTCGCCGTCGGCGACGCGGCGATGGCGATCGTCGTCCCTGACGGTACCCACGGCGGGTACGCGGAACACGTCGTCGTCCCGGCGGGGTCGGCGGTCCCGCTGCCCGCCGGCATCGACGCCGTCGCCGCGTCGACGATCCCGATGAACGCGCTGACCGCGTGGCTGGCCCTCGACGAGCTGGCCGTGCAGCGCGGGGCGACGGTCGCGGTCACCGGGGCGGCCGGAGCGTTCGGTGGGTACGCGATCCAGCTGGCGGTCGCCCGTGGCCTGCGGGTCGTCGCCGACGCCGCCGAGCACGACCGGGAGCTGGTCACCGGGCTCGGTGCGCACGTCGTGCTGCCCCGCGGTGACGGGTTCGCCGAGTCGGTCCGCGGCGCGGTCCCGGACGGCGTCGACGGGCTCGCCGACGGCTCCCTGCAGGGCGATGCGCTGCTCGGCGCCGTGCGCGACGGCGGCCGGATCGCCACCGTCCGCGGCCACCGCGGCGCGGCGGAGCGGGGGATCACCTGGCACCCGGTCTGGGTCCGGACGATCGCCGAGGACCGGGAGAAGCTCCAGGCGATCGGCGAGCTGGCCGCCTCCGGCGCGCTCACCCCCCGCGTCGCCGGGACCTGGTCGGCCGAGCGGGCCGCCGACGCACACCGGGCGCTGGAGGCCGGTGGCCAGCGGGGGCGGGGCGTCATCCTGATGTGAGCCCATCCTTGAGGTGAGCACCGGATTGCAACGTTGGTCCAACCGGTGTCACCGGTCACCATGATGGTGTTCACTCACGCTCGTTGCCCCGACGACCGCGGCACGGGACGGGCGAGCGCCCGCCGCGGTCGTGGTGAACGCTCGCAGAGGAGGTGCCCGTGACCGCAACGCAGGAGAAGTCGGCGGCGCGCACGACCGCCGAGGGCTGGCTCGACGCCTTCGCCGACGCGCTGTCCGCACGTGACGTCGACCGTGCCGTGTCGCTGTTCGCCGACGAGAGCTACTGGCGCGACCTGGTCTCCTTCACCTGGAACCTGAAGACGGTCGAGCACCACGACGGGATCCGCGACCTGCTGACGCAGACACTGGAGAACACCGACCCGTCGAACTGGACGCTCACCGCGGAGCCGGCCGAGGCCGACGGCGTCACCGAGGCCTGGTTCGCCTTCGAGACGGCGGTGGGCCGCGGGTCCGGGCACGTCCGGATCGTCGACGGGAGGGCGTGGACCCTGCTCACCACCCTCGACGAGCTCAAGGGGTACGAGGAGCCGATGCGGGAGAACCGTCCGATGGGTGCCGAGCACGGTGCCAACCCGGAGCGGGTCACCTGGAAGGAGAGCCGCGAGCAGGAGCTCTCCGAGCTCGGACGCACCCGGGACCCCGAGGTCGTGATCATCGGCGGCGGCCAGGGCGGCATCGCGCTGGGTGCCAGGCTGCGCCAGCTCGGCGTGCCGACGATCATCGTCGAGCGCAACGAGCGGCCCGGCGACTCCTGGCGCAAGCGGTACAAGAGCCTCGCCCTGCACGACCCGGTCTGGTACGACCACCTGCCGTACCTGAAGTTCCCGGACAACTGGCCGGTGTTCGCGCCGAAGGACAAGATCGGCGACTGGCTGGAGTTCTACACGCGGATCATGGAGCTGAACTACTGGGGCTCCAGCACCGCTCGCTCGGCCACCTTCGACGACGCGGCCGGCCGGTGGAACGTCGTCGTCGACCGGGACGGCGAGGAGATCACGCTGCGGCCGAGGCAGCTCGTGGTCGCGCTCGGCGTCTCCGGCAAGCCGAACGTCCCGAACCTCCCCGGCCGCGAGCAGTTCCAGGGCGAGGTGCAGCACTCCTCGGAGCACCCCGGGCCGGACGCCTACGAGGGCAAGAAGGTCGTCGTCGTCGGGTCGAACAACTCGGCGTTCGACATCTGCGGCGCGCTCTGGGAGGTCGGCGCCGACGTCACGATGGTGCAGCGGTCCTCCACCCACATCATCAAGTCGGACACGTTGATGGAGTACGGGCTCGGCGACCTGTACTCGGAGCGGGCCGTGAAGAACGGCGTCGACACCCGCACCGCGGACATGATCTTCGCGTCGCTGCCGTACCGGATCATGGCGCAGTTCCAGAAGCCGGCCTACGACAAGGCCCGCGAGGTCGACGCGGACTACTACCAGCGCCTGACCGACGCCGGGTTCGACCTGGACTTCGGCGACGACGACTCCGGCCTGTTCATGAAGTACCTGCGCCGCGGCTCGGGCTACTACATCGACGTCGGTGCCGCCGAGCTCGTCGCCGACGGCCACGTGAAGCTGGCCAAGGGGCAGGTGCAGGAGTTCACCGAGAAGGGGCTCCGGTTCACCGACGGCACCGAGGTCGACGCCGACCTGGTCGTGTTCGCCACCGGCTACCGGTCCATGAACGGCCTGGCCGCCGACATCGTCGGCCAGGACGTCGCGGACAAGGTCGGCAAGGTCTGGGGCCTGGGCTCGGAGACCACCAAGGACCCCGGCCCGTGGGAGGGCGAGCAGCGCAACATGTGGAAGCCCACCCAGCAGGAGAACCTCTGGTTCCACGGCGGGAACCTGCACCAGAGCCGGTTCTACTCGCTGTACCTGGCGTTGCAGCTCAAGGCTCGCCAGGAGGGCATCCCGACGCCGGTCTACGCGCTGCAGGAACGGCACCATCTGTCCTGAGGCGCTGCGCGCCTTTCCCCAGGCCAGGCATGCCTCACCGGTTGTCGACCGGGTCACGAAAGGGTGTGCTCGCGATCGGTTCGGGGCATACCGGCGGTGGCGACGGCGTTGAGTCGTGCAGCACCGGCGACCGACCCACCACCGAGGCGCGCCGGCGCATCCCGAACGATGCGAGAGGAACCGTGAACCACCATGGCGAGCCCTATCACCAGCCCGCTCGACGACGGTGCCCGTGACATCACCGCACGGGTTCTGCAGGAGACGTTGGTCGACCTGGTCGACCTGTCGCTGACCGCGAAGCAGGCGCACTGGAACCTGGTCGGCAAGCAGTTCCGGGACATCCACCTGCACCTCGACGAGCTCGTCGACCTGGCTCGGCAGCACGGCGACAACGTCGCCGAGCGCTCCGCGACCATCGGCGCCGCCCCCGACGGGCGCACCCGCACAGTCGGCCGGAACACCGGCCTGCCGGAATACCCGGAGGGCTACGTGTCCGACGCGGACACCGTGCTCACCGTCTCCGCCACCGTGGACGTCGCCGTCGACCGGCTGCGCCCGCGGATCGAGCAGGCCGGCAAGTCCGACCCGCTGACCGAGGACCTGCTCATCGAGCTCGGGCGTGCCCTCGAGGAGGCCCGCTGGATGTGGCAGGCGCAGGCCGCCGGCTACCGCGGCGAGGCCTGAGCACCGCACCGGCACGGCATCGGCCCCGGACACCGCACGGTGTCCGGGGCCGATCGCTGTCAGGGCCCGTCACTGCCCGGCGGTCGTCGCCAGGGTGGCCCGGGCGGCCGCGACGCTGGCCCGCCAGATCGCCATCGCGATCCACAGCACGAACACCTGCACCGGCATCGGGAGCGCTCCCGGCAGCTCCGCCGCATAGGACGGGCGCAGCGTCCCGATCCGCCAGATCCGGCCGGCCTCGTTGACGGCGTCGGCCGGGGTGAGCAGGGCGAACCGCCGCCCGACGCCGGACCCGGCCAGCCGGTAGCGCACCTCGCCGGCCTCGAGGTTCCAGTAGCGCTGCGACGGCGGCCCGTCCGCGCTGCGCAGGCAGCGGGCGCGCACGTCGCCCTCCAGGCCGAACCGGGCGATGCCCTCCGAGCGCAGTGCGTACGGGCTGCCCTCGATCAGCAGATCCCGGTGCTGCTGCCAGTGGCGGGCCGTCCAGCCGGTGACCGGGTGACCGCTCGCGCGGACCTCGTAGCGCACGCTGAGCAGCCCCACCCGGGACGACGTCGCTCGCAGCACGCGCACAGCCTGCCACCGCGGCGGGTGAGCCCTGCTGGTCCGATCGGGTGCGGGAATGCCGGCCGCCCGACGGTCGTCGGCATGGCTCAACGTCCGTCGGCCCGCCGGAGGAGCCTCGTGGCGTGCCCGCGATGCTCGCCGGGGTGGCCGCGACGGCCGGGGGGCTGCGCCCGACCACGCCGGTCTACGGCGGTGTGGTCGTCGCGCTGGCCGCGGTCCCGAGCGTTCTCGCCCGGAAGGTCGTCCGTCCCGCCACCGGGGAAGCGGTGTGCGCGACGAGCAGCACTGCGTGATCGTTCGGCGGCGGCCGATCCTCGGATACGCCCGGTCGGCGGGATAAGCGTTAGCCCGTCTGTCGGTGGCCGCGTTCAGGTGACCACTCGCCGCGACGACGTGCGACGAGCGTCGTCTCGAGTTGTGGCCGTTGGTCACGGCGTGATTACGGTGATCGCCGCTCGGGTCGCTCTCCCCAGATCGTCGGCCCGAGCACGGAACTGCTCCCCGAGGTTCGGAGAAGCGAAGATGGCAGGACGGCACCGCAAGCCCACGAACACCGGCCGGCAGGCCGCCCGGATCGGCGCGCTGACCGCGATCGCCGCCGCACCGCTGGGCATCGTCGGCACCGCTTCCGCGGCCGAGTCGAGCTCGAGCGCGCCGACCGTCGAGAAGACCGCCACCTGGGACAAGCTCGCGCACTGCGAGAGCACCGGGAACTGGGAGGCCGACACCGGCAACGGTTTCAAGGGCGGGCTGCAGTTCACGCCCTCCACCTGGAAGGCGTTCGACGGCGACCAGTACGCCGCCAGCCCGGAGAACGCCTCGAAGCAGCAGCAGATCGAGGTGGCGAAGAAGGTGCAGGACCAGCAGGGCTGGAAGGCCTGGCCGTCGTGCACCAAGCAGCTCGGCTGGCGCTGAGCCCATCGCACGGCACACTCGTGCCATGAGCCCTGATCTCCTCGACCCGGTCCGGCGGAGCGTGGAGGCCGAGCACGGGTTGTGCACGGTCGCCGTCGTCCGCGCGGACGGCACCCCGCACACGTCCCTGGTGAACGCCGGGGTCCTGGACCACCCGGTCACCGGGACCCCGGTCGTCGGGTACGTGACCTACGGACCGGTGAAGCTGCGGGCGTTGCGTGCGCGCCCCGCGACGTCGCTGCACTTCCGGTCCGGATGGCGCTGGGTCGCCGTCGAGGGCGACTCCGAGATCATCGGCTGGGACGACGCCGTCGAGGGCGTCGACCTGCCGCAGCTGCTGCGCGACGTGTTCAGCGCCTGCGGCGGGACCCACGACGACTGGGACGCCTACGACGCCACGATGCGCGAGCAACGGCGGGCCGCCGTGCTGGTGGAACCGGCGCGGATCGTGGGGAACCACTGATCCTGCCGGGCTGCACGATCCGGTCACGATCGTCGGCGAATGTGGCGTTCGGGGTCGATCCGCCGGAGGCCGGGGGCTAGTCTCGCCCGCGTCGAGCCGGCGCAGCGAAGTGAGGTCGGGAACCCGTGAACTCAGTGATCCTGGCGGTCGTCGGCATCGTGATCATCATCGCCGGCTACCTCCTGTACTCGAAGTACCTGGCCACGCGGGTCTACAAGCTCAGCCCGTCGTACACGGCGCCGTCCCACGAGTTCACCGACGGCGTCGACTACGTGCCGACCAACAAGTTCGTCCTCTGGGGGCACCACTTCACCTCGGTGGCCGGCGCGGCCCCGATCGTGGGTCCGGCGGTCGCGGTGATCTGGGGTTGGCTGCCCGCGTTCCTGTGGGTCACGCTGGGCACGGTCTTCTTCGCCGGCATGCACGACATGGGTGCGCTCTGGGCGTCCGTGCGGAACAAGGGCCAGTCCATCGGGTCGCTGTCCGGGCGCTACATCGGCAGCCGGGGCCGGAACCTGTTCCTCATCGTCATCTTCCTGCTGCTGCTGATGGTGAACGCGGTGTTCGCCGTCGTCATCGCCCAGCTGCTGGTCGCCCGGCCCACGGCGGTGATCCCGGTCTGGGGCGCCATCGTCGTCGCCGTGTTGATCGGCCAGGCCATCTACCGGTTGAGGTGGAACCTGCCGATCGTGTCCGTGGTGGGTGTCGTCGCGCTCTACGCGCTGATCCTGCTGGGCGACCGCTTCCCGATCGAGCTGCCGGACACCGTCCTGGGACTGTCCACCGGGGCGTTCTGGATCATCGTCCTGTTCCTCTACGCCGGCATCGCCTCGACCCTGCCGGTCTGGATGCTGCTCCAGCCGCGGGACTACATCAACGGGCTGCAGCTGTTCATCGGCCTGGGCATCCTGTTCGCCGCGATCCTGATCTCCGCGCCGACCGTCGTCGCGCCGGCCGTGAACCAGAACCTGCCACCGGACACGCCGAACCTGGTGCCGTTGCTGTTCGTCACCATCGCCTGCGGCGCGATCTCCGGGTTCCACGGCATGGTCTCGTCCGGCACGTCCTCGAAGCAGCTGGACAAGGAGACGGACGCCCGGTTCGTCGGGTACTTCGGCGCGGTCGGCGAGGGCCTGCTGGCGCTGGGCACGATCATCGCCGTCACCGCCGGGTTCGAGAGCTTCGCCAGCTGGCAGGAGACCTACTCGGTCTACGACGAGGCCGGCGTGGTCGCGTTCGTCAACTCGGGCGGATCGATCCTCAACGACGGCCTCGGTCTCCCGACATCGCTGTCGGCCACGATCCTCGCCACGATGGCGGTGCTGTTCGCCGCGACCACGATGGACACCGGGGTCCGGTTGCAGCGCTACATCGTCGAGGAGATCGGCGGGTTGATGGGGCTGCGGTTCAGCACGCTCGTGGCCACCGTCATCGTCGTCGTGTTCGGCTTGGCGCTGGCGTTCGGCGCCGACATGACCGGGTCCGGAGAGGGCGGCATGGTCCTCTGGCCGCTGTTCGGCACCACCAACCAGCTGCTCGCCGCGCTCACGTTGTCGATCATGACAGTGATGCTGGTCCGGAGGCGCCGCCCCTACCTGCCGATCCTGCTTCCGCTGCTGTTCGTGCTGGTGATGACGGTCTACGCGCTGCTGGTGCAGCTCGTGGACCTCTACAACGAGGGCAACTGGCTGCTGCTGGTCATGGACATCGTCATCCTCGTCGCGGCGGTGTGGGTCGTCGTCGAGGCGGCGATCGCGATCAACCGTGCCCGCAACGAGGAGCCGGAGCCCGACGACGAGGTGGCCGAGGCGGGTACCCGGGATGAGTCGTCCTCCCAGTAGCTGGGCGGACTTCGTGGCGCTGAGCCGCCGCCTCGCCGCCGGACTCGACGAGTTCTATGCCGCGCCGTACCGGCGGTCGTTCGCGCGGGCGAAACGCGACGAGGACGACCTGTTCATGATGATGGTCCTGTCGGAGGTGCTCGGGCTACCGAACCCGGCCGGCTACTACACGATGGAACTGCTCCCCGCCGTGTACGAGAACTTCCACGAGTGGCACCGCCGGATGGGGATGGAACGCTCACCGCTGAACGAGATCTCATGCTGCTAGACCTGGCCGGCCGCCGCCGCGTGCTGTTCTTCGGCGGCAAGGGCGGGGTGGGGAAGACCTCGGTCGCCTCCGCCGTCGGGCTGGCGCAGGCGCGGGCGGGTCGGAAGGTCCTGCTCGTCTCCACCGACCCGGCCCACAACCTGGGGCACCTGTGGCAGCGCTCCGTCGGCCCCGAGGTCGTCGGCCTGGCCGACGACCTCGACGGCGTCGAGATCGACCCGGAGGCGACGACGGACGAGCACCTCTCGGCGGTGCGGGAGACCCTGTACTCGGTGATGCCGACGCACCTGCGGGGCGAGGTGGACCGGTACCTGGACCTGTCCCGGCAGTCGCCGGGTACGCACGAGGCCGCCGTCCTGGAACGGATCGCCGGTGTGCTGCAGATGGGGCTGCCGACCTACGACCTGATCGTGTTCGACACGGCGCCCTCCGGGCACACGTCGCGGCTGATGGCCCTGCCGGAGATCATGGCGTCCTGGACGGAGGGGCTGCTGCGGAACCGGCGGAAGTCGGAGAAGCTCGGCGCCGCCGTCCGCGGCCTGACCCGGGACACGAACCGGAGCGGGCTCGTCGAGGACACCCCGCACGACCCGCTGGTCGAACGCGACCTGCGGATCCGGCGGATCTTGATCGCACGCCGGGAGAAGTTCGAATCGCTCCGGGACACCCTCCGGGACGGAGAGCTGACCTCGTTCGTCGTCGTGTTGACCGCCGAACGCCTGCCGGTGCTGGAGACCGTGGAACTGCACGAGCACCTCCGCGCGGCCGGGGTGCCGGTCGGGGAGCTGGTGGTCAACCGTCGTTCCCCGGCGGACGCGGGGGAGTTCCTGCTACGGCGTCGGGAGCTCGAGGAGCAGTTCATGGAGATGCTCAGCGGGGAGCTCCCCGGCATCCCCGTCACCGAGCTGCCTTTGCTGCCCGGTGAGCTCGTCGGTACGGACGCGGTCGGCCGGTTCGCCGAGCTCATCGCTCGGTAGGGGCCTCAAGCGCCGTCGATCCGGCGTACGTGCGCCGGCTGGCAGGGGAGTACGAGGCCGCGCGTTCCGCGGAACGCACCGCGGCCGGGTACACCGAGTGGCTGGGCGAGCGCGTCACCCAGGCCGCGGCCGCGTGGGTGCCCGCACCGTGTTCGTGCGCTACTGCGAGGACAACGACCTCATCGACCGGCCCTTCGTCGCGGGCCGGGGGACCGGCTGACGCTGGCCGAGGAGTACCAGAACAAGTTCATCACCGAGAACCCGACGCTGAACAACCGGGACGGCTACGGGCGCGCGCGGTCGTTCAGCTCGCGGAGGCGAAGTCGGCGCAGGTGGAGCGCACACTCGACGTGATGCCGGTGTCCACGCTCAAGGAACCAGCCGGTCGGGGTACGCGGTCGAGCATCGTGTAGTTGGTGAGCAGGATGTCCGGCGGGTGCGTACGCATGTGCTGCTCGCTCTCGACGACCGAGGTGGCGGTCATCGCCGGAGCGGTGCCGGAGTCGCCGGCGTAGAGATCGACGGTGAGGTCGCCGAGCTCGGTGCGGTGGGTGTGCATCAGCGACGCGATGCGCCGCGCCTGATCGTTGGCGAGCGCGTTCATCGGGTAGAGCCCGATCGCCTTGATCCCCGGGCGCCCCTTCGCCCGTTCCCGCCGGCAGTGGTCGAGCCCCGACCGGGTCAGGATGCGGACCTGACAGACCCGTCGCCGGCGTCAAGTGCCGCGTGGTGGATCTGCGACACGCGCGCCTTGGACAGGCTCAGGGCGTCGCCGATCTCCTGGTACGAGAGGCCGGCCTCGCGCATGGTGGCCACTGCCTCGCGCCGGCTGTGATCGAGACGGGCGCGTGCACGCTCGGCGACGACGGCCTGGTCCAAGGCGTCCTGAAGTGGCCGGGTGAAGTCGCGGTGGTCGGTCGCGAAGGTCCACTCCAGCGCGAAGTCCTCATTGCCGAAGAAGTCGATCAGCGCTTCCTGCACGCCGTCCCGCACGTCGGAGAAGTGCTCGAAGTCCAGCCCGACGAAGGCACCGCCGGGGAGATCGTTGACGATGGCGGACCACAGCCCGTCCTCGCGGTTCACGTCGACCGAGTAGGTGCTCATCAGCGTTCAATCCACTTCTCTCCGAAGTGCGGTGCGAGCCGCTCCTCCAGGTTTCGCAGGGCCGTCCAGGACAGCTCGCGCGGATGGTCGGTGAGCGAGAAGCGGACGATCTCCGCTCCGGACGGGTCGACCAGCGCGTGCCAGCGGTGTGAGCCCTTGCCTCTCCCCGGGATCTCGACGACCGTCATCGAGTGTCGGCGAGCCGTGCGGCGGACGATTTGCATCGTCGTCGCGTACTTGGTCCGACGGTTCACCACGAGGGTAATTCTAGCGGGCTGAACGGGCAAGCGTTCAGCCCGTTTAACGGCTGCACCGGATCGGCCCCTGCCGGTCGGCTCCTTCTCCAGGTGCCTCGCCTCGACGGTGGCCGACGTAGTCCGGGGCGTTCTGCATCTCCTCGACGTCGTACTTCACGGCTACCGTCGCGAGCACAGTCGACGAGACAGGGAGTGGTGGATGTGGAGGAGCTCGTGTCCGGGCGACTCGATCTGGTCGACCTGCGTCGGTTGCGGGTCCGGGACGCGGTCGGGAACGAAGTGGAGCTCGACGAGGTCGCCGATCGGGACGTGGCAGCCCGGTTCGCCGGACAGCAGGTGACGGCCACGGGTCAAGCAGCAATCGGCAGCAGGGGTCAGGTCACGAGCCTCGTCGGAGCTCGGATCGAGCACTTCGTCGTGCCGGCCTGGAAAGCACCGCAGGTTCCGGAGCTCAGCGGTCTCCAGCAGTCACAGCCCGACCTCGCATGCGTCGACGGGATCGATGAGGACGAGGTGGCGGCCTTTCTGGAGCTGATCGGCCGGTGAACTCATCGGTTCCACCGCCCTTGTCGTCGTCGGCGCCGACGTGCTGAGCCGGGTGATGACCTGTCGAGCCCACTGGCTCGATTCGAGCCTCGGACGGAGCCGGCACGAGGCGACCGCGCCGTCGGGTACTCACGAGGACCTGGTACGTCTCGGCGAGCGGTCCGCGCAGCGCTCTCTCGACGGGCTCGAGCAGGAGCCGGAGCGGGCCGCGGGGCAGCCGCCGGAACAGCGGGAGTCCGGTGCGCGGGATGCGAGGCGATTTCGGCGATCCGTTCGCGGTCACGCCGCGGCACGACGAACCGCCGGCAGCACCGGCCGAGCCCAGCGCCAGGGACGAGCTGTCGGCCGACGCCGCGGCGGGAGACCAGCTGCGTTCCGGAACGACCGCTGACGAGGGACTGATCCTGGATATGGCCCGCCGGGGCCCGCTGTCCTCGAATCAGGTGGCGGACCTGTTCCGGGTCGAGGTCCCCGAGGCTCGTGCCCTGCTCGGCCGACTGGTGGCACAGGGCAGGCTAGACAAGATCGGGCAGACGAAGGGGACTCGCTACGTCCTTTCTGGGTCCGGGGTCGACACACCTCGTCCCGCAGAGGCCCGACCTCGGGCGTCGTCGCCTCCGACCCTCAGCGAGGAGTCGCGCGCAGCGTTGCTGGCGGTTGCCGCCGAGGACCGGCTCAGCAACGGTGTCGTCCGCGATCGCCTCGGCGTCGACTCCGCGGCGGCCAACGAGATTCTCATGTCGCTCGTGCGGGAGGGGGCGCTCATCCGCCAGGGCCGAGCCCGGGGGACCTCCTACGTCGTCCCGGAGAGCTGAGGGCGCCGAGTTGCGCGATGTGGGCCAGGCGGCTCGGCTCTGACCCTCGCCGGGCGTTCACACCCGCGAACTGTCGGGGGTGCCCGGGATGGTGACGCCCATGACCATCGACGACATCGCCCGCCCGTCCGGCCGCTCCGTGGAGCTCTGGCGCGGGGTGCTGCACGACATGATCGACGAGGTGCTGGACCGGATCCTGGAGGCAGCCGGCGACGCACCGGACCTCGGGGTCGATGACCGGCCCGATGACGACCGGCTCGACCACGAGCTACCCGGTGACGAGCTGCTCGACGACGAGTGGCCCGATGACGAGGTCGAGGAGCCACCCGGCGCCCGACCGTCGGTGGAGGAGATCGCCGGCACCGGAACGCGGCTGCGGTCGAGCCTTGGCGCGGCGCTCGACCGGGGCACCCGGTTCTGGGGCTGCGACGGAACCCTGCGGTGCACGCGGGCCTGGGCGGAGCGGTTCGGCGTGCTCCCCGACCGGGTCGCGGACAACTTCCGCCGCTCCGGCCTGCACTGCGACTGTGCGGTGATGCGCGGGTTTCTCGGCCGGACCGACCTGCCGCGATGCGCGCTCCGGTCGCCCAGCCCCAGCCAGCGCGGCCCGGCCACGTCGTGACGTCCGGCCGAGGGGTGCACGAGAGCTGTCCGCTCTCGCGCCGACAGCACTGGTGTACCCCTGGGGCGATCGGCCCGGGCGGTCGTGGTGCGATCGTCGCCGTGTCGGTCACCGAGTACCTGGCCGGTCTGGACACCGAGCGGCTGACCGCGCTGCTCGAGCACCGCGCGGACGTCCTCGTCGAACCGGCGCCGCGCAACCTGCACGAGCTGGCCCAGCGCCTGAACGGGGCCGATTCGCTCTCGCTCGCGCTGCCGCGGTTGAACCACGACCAGGTCGTCACCGCCCGCGACGTCGCGGTGCTCGGGGTGCCCACGGTCTCCGCACTGGCCGGCCGGGTCCGCGCGTCGGAGCGAGATGTCCGGGCCGTGGTCGACGAGCTGTGCGCGCGGGGGCTGGCCTGGAGCGACGGTGACCGCATCGGTCTGACCGAGCGGTTGGCCGAGCACTTCACCGCCGACGTCGCCGGCTTCCGGCCGCTGGACCACATCGCGCGACAGGCACGGGTGGACGAGCTCCGGTCGGCGGTCGTCGGCCTCGGCGCGGACCCGACCGGTCTGCGCAAGCCCGAGCTCGTCGAGCGACTCACCGCGCTGGTCACGGATCCGCGGACGGTGGCCGCGGCCCTGCGGGAGCTGTCCGATGCGGCCTACCGGCACCTGCAGAGCCTCGCTCGAGCCGGCGGCTTCTACCACGTCTCCGGGTTCGGTCGGCGGCACGACGACCTCACCGCGGTGCTGGTCCGGGCCGGGCTGCTGCTGGACGGTCCGTACGGGGCACCGGAGCTGCCACGCGAGGTCGCCGCCCTGCTCCGGGACGGGGACGACCGGTTGTCCGGACGGCCGGCGCTCCCGGAGTCGGCCGACCCCGCGAACGAGGGCAGGGCCGAGGCGGAGGGCTCCCTGCTCGCCCTGACGGCCCTGCTGGACGAGGCGCGCGGGCGTCCGCTCGCGCGGCTGAAGAAGGGCGGTGTCGGAGCCCGGGAACGGACCCGGCTGGCCAAGCGGCTGGCGCTGTCCGACCCGTCGCTGTGGATCGACGTGGCGCACGCCGCCGGCCTGCTCACGTCGAGCAGTGACGGCTACCGGGCCGCCGGCGGGTACGACGGATGGCGGGAGGAGGAGCCGTCGGCCCGGTGGGCCCGGGTCGCCCTCGCCTGGTTCGCGCTCGACCTCGCACCGACCAGCCGGGAGACCGAGGACGGCGAGGTCGCGCCCCCGCTACCGCTGGAGTCGGCCGGCGGAATGGTGCGTCGCGCCCTGCTGCACGCGGCCGCGGGTGGCCGCTCGCTGCGGGCGGTGATCGAGCACCTCGACTGGTTCTGCCCGTTCCACCCCTACGACGGCCAGGGTCGCGCGCGCAAGGTCGAGGCCGCCCTGCACGAGGCGACGCTGCTCGGCATCGTGGCAGGGGACCGGTTGACGGCGCTGGGCGGGCACCTCGTCGAGGTCGCCGCCGGTTCCGACCCGGCGCCGGAGCTGGCCCACCGGATCGCGGAGATGCTTCCCCAGGTGCGCGGCATGCTCGTGCTGCAGTCCGATCTCACCGCGGTCGTGTCCGGCCAGCCCGACGCGGCAGCGGCCCGGTTGCTCGCCGCGGTGGCGGTGCCCGAGAGCCGGGGCGTCGCCGCGACGTGGCGGTTCACGCCGGCCGGCGTGCGCGCGGCGTTGGACGCGGGGTGGACCGCCGACGAGCTGCGGACCGAGCTCACCGCGATCTCCGAACGCGAGCTGCCGCAGCCACTGGAGTATCTGATCGCGGACGTCGCCCGCCGGCACGGCGCCGTACGGGTCCGGGCCACTCGTTGCTGTGTCACCGGTTCCGAACCCGAGATCGCCGAGATCCTGCACACCCGCTCGTTGGCCGCGCTGCAGCTGAGCCGGCTCGCCCCGACCGTGCTGACCAGCCCGTTGGAGCCCGACGACGTGCTGTCCCGGTTGCGCTCGGCGGGCTTCGCGCCCATGCCGGAGGACCCGGACGGCGTCGTGATCGTCCCGGAACGCGCGCGGGCGCCCGGTTCCGACCCGGGCGCCCGGCGGCCGCGTGAACGCGTCTCCGCCGCCGACCTCGCGGCGCGGCTGCTGGCCGGGGGGACCGCACCGATCCAGCCGGAGTCCGCGACGCATGACCGACTCGCCGGGCTGGCGCCGCGCCTGGACCCGGTCGAGGTGGCGTTGCTCGCCGATGCGCTCGACCACGGGCGGGACGTACAGATCGTCTACCGGAACAAGGCCGGCAACCGCACCGTCCGGGACATCCGGCCGCACGAGCTCTACGGCCGCTGGCTCAGTTCGTGGTGCCACCTGCGATCCGGCGAACGGGAGTTCTCGGTCGGTGGGATCGAGTCGGTCAGCCCGGTCGGCTGAGCCGGCGCCCCTCGGCCAGCGCGAGCAGAGATGGCGCGGTTCCCGGTGCCCAACCGGAAACCGTGCGGAACCGCGCGGGCCCGGGCGTCGTCCAAGCCACATGACTCGCACCTCCACCGGCCCGCCCGGTTCCCCGGACTTCCCCGACAACCCGGACTCCGTCCTCTACAGCCGGCTCCTGCGCCGGGCCCACGTCACCGGGCGCTGTCCCGTCTGGATCCACCCCACCGACCTCGAACACACCCTCGATGGCCCGACCGACCCGGTCGAGCTCTCCGAGGCGATCGACGCCGTCGACGGCCGGGAGGTACTCGACCGCTGGTGGCCGGGCCCCTGCCACCCCGAGTGCCCGTGCGACGACCGGCTGCCGGCCGGGATCCCACAGTCGGACACGGTGCTGTCGGCGAAGGACCTGGCACGCAGGCCCGGAACCTTCGATGCCGCGATCGAACTCGTCGAGTGCCGGTCGTCGAGCCTGGCGGTGGTCGACGCCTTCCGGCCCGCCGACACACCGGCGGTCCTGGGCTGGGCGGGGATCTGCAACTACCCGCACCAGGACCTGGTGTCGCTGGCCGCCGTGCTGCGGTACTGGGAGTCGCGGTGGGGCGCACTCGTGGTGGCCATGACCCGGTCACGGATGGAGCTGTCGGTCGCCCGGCCACCGATGGACGACGGCGAGTGCGAGCAGGTCGCCGCCGAGCACATCGCCTTCTGCCCGGACCAGCAGGACCCGCAGAACGGCGACTTCCACACCCTGTCCGACTACGTGTCAAGTCCCGGGTTTGGTAGAGGCTCGGTTCTCACGCTCCGGCGGGTTGCCGGGCGGCCTCGGTGGCGGCGTGTAGGGCTTCGTGCTCCACGGGTGGGATCAGGCCGAGCTCGCCGTGGAGGCGG
>NZ_JBKGXT010000020.1:0-99442 GCF_046546495.1 Pseudonocardia nantongensis
GCGGTCATCGCGTGGTCGTCCTTCTTGAGTTCTGTGAGAGGTGTTCAAGAAGATCACGCGGTGGCCGCCCTACACGAGGCTCCGCCCGTCACCGGGCCGGTCACACACCACTCTGGTGGACGCCACTCACCGGTGTCGTCGAGGCACATCCGGAACTCTCGTTCCGCACGCTCGCCCCGGACGTCGGCTTCGCGAACAAGAAGACCGCCCGTGGCGCCGGTCAGCGGATCGCCGCGCTGACCCGCTGGGTCGACCCGGCCACCGCGCTGGGCGACCTACCCGCCGGGACCCGCCTCGACGACGTCCTGGACGCCCTGGTCACCGCGTGGACCGCGGCACGCGTCGCCCGCGGTGAGGCCGAGTTCCTCGGCCCCGGCCGGGACGCCCGCGGTCGTTCCACCGCCATCGCCGTCTGACGCGGCCGGCTCGGATCGGCTGACCGGCCTCGACGGCCGAGTGGCACACCTAGTGTCCCGCTCGGCTCGTACGGACACGTGCCGTGCCACTCGGTGGAGGGTTGGCGCAGGATGACCCCGTGGACGGGCGCTGGATCGAGCTCGCCGACGGGGCGCTGGCCCGCCGGCACGACGAGCTGGACCTCACCACCGGGCTGGTGCTGGGCCGCGACCGTGCGCTGGTGATCGACACCCGGGGTGACCACGTCCAGGGCGCCGAGCTGGCGGCGGCGGTGCGCTCGGTGACCGCGCTGCCGGTCGTCGTCGCGCTCACGCACGCGCACTTCGACCACTGCTTCGGGACGTCGGCGTTCCCCGGCTCCCCGGTGTACGCGCAGGCCGGGTGCGCGGCCGCGCTGGCGGTGACCGCGGCGGCGCAGAGGGCACAGTGGACCCGGCACTTCCGCGACGCCGGCGACGCCCGGGCCGCCGACGCGCTGGCCGGGACGGTCCCGCGGCTCCCGGACGTGCCGGTCTGTTCACGGCCCGGTGACGTGCACGCCCTCGACCTGGGCGGACGCGTCGTCGAGCTGGTCCACCCCGGACCCGCGCACACCGGTCACGACCTCGCGGTGGCGGTCCCGGAAGCGGAGGTGCTGTTCGCCGGGGACCTGCTGGAGAACGGGGCGCCGCCGGCGTACGGGCCCGACTCGTACCCGGGGGCCTGGGCGGGCGCGGTCGGGCGGCTGCTGGAGCGGGGCGCGACCACGTACGTACCCGGGCACGGCGACCCGATGACCGCGGCGCAGGCCCGCGCCCAGCACGCCGCCCTGGCCGCGGTCGCGGACCTGCACGCCGCCGTCACCGCGGGCCACCTGATCGCGGCCGACGCCGAGGCCCGCTCGCCGCACCCGGGCGTGCCCTGGCCCTGACACCGAGGGGTACACCAGCGCGCCGGCCGGGTGATCGAAGCGCGCTGACGTACCCCTCGTCGGCTCCGGGCTCAGCCGGCGAGCAGCAGGTCCGGGTCGTCGAGCACCCGGTCGAGCACGGCCCGGGCGGTGCCCAGAGCGGTGGCCGGGCGGCCGTGCCCGGAGACCCGTACCTCGACGTCCGGGCCGGCGGCCGGGCGGCGCCGGCGCACCTCGTCCCGGACGACCGGAGCCAGCCGGTCGCCGAGGTGGGCGTAGCTGCCGCCGAGGACCACCGTCGGCAGGTCCACGACGTTGAGCACCGACGCCAGCGCGACGCCGAGCGCCGTGCCCGCCCGGTCCAGCGCGGCCAGCGCGCCCGGCTCCCCGGCCCGGACCGCCGACCGCAACGCGGGCAGGTCGTCCGCGCCGGCGTCGGCCAGCAACGCGGGCAGGCCGGCGTACTGCTCGACGCAGCCGGTGCCCCCGCAGCCGCAGGCCCGGCCGGCGCGCTCGACGACGACGTGCCCGATCTCCCCGGCCAGCCCGCGGGCCCCCGGCAGCACCCGGCCGCCGGTGACGATCCCGCCGCCGATGCCCACGCCGGCCGACACGTAGACGAAGTCGGTCACCTCGCCGAGGTGCGCAAGCGCGCCGAGCGACGCCTCGTTCCCGACGACGACCGGCCGCCGCCCGGTGGGGGCGAACAGCTCCCCCGGCCGGCAGCCCGCCAGCAGCGGCAGGTTCGGCGCGCGCAGCACCTCGACGTCCGGGCCGGCGCCGGTGATCTGGGCGGGAACCGCCAGCCCTGCGCCGACGACCCGCCGGTCGGACCGCTCGCAGAGCGCACCGACGTCGCGGGCGGCCGGGCCGAACACCATTTCGGCCGGCAGGCTCCGGTGGTCGCGCCGGCGTTGCAACCGCCGCACCACCGTGCCGTCGAGCCCGACCACGCAGGCGACCAGCCCGTCCACCTCGACCGAGGTCCCGACCACGACCGGCCCGGACCCGGCGTACCCCAGTGGCCGGCCGGGCCGGCCGACCCCGCTGCGGGTCGGCGGCCCCTCCTCCAGCACCCCGCGCGCGACCAGCGGGTCGAGCAGGCTCGCCACGGTGCCGCGGGTCAGCCCGGTACCGGTGGCCAGCGCCGCCCGGGACGACGGCGCGCGGCGCAGCGCGGCGAGCAGAAGGCCCAGGTTGTGCCGGCGCACCGCCGGGGCGCGGACCGGCCCGGCCGGGCCGCTCAGGGGGCGGGGAGGCACCGGGTCATCGTGCCCCGGTGAGGTGTTCCAGGGCGAGCTGGTGCAGCCGGACGAAGCCGTAGCCGCGCCGGCCGGGCACTGCGGGATCGAAGTCCTCGCCCGACGACCGGTCGGACAGCAGGTCCGCGACGGTCTCCCCCGCGCCCAGCGTCGGCTCCGACAGCTCCGGCACCCCCGCCTCGGCCAGCGCCTCGGCCACCCGCGGGTCGGCCCGGAACGCCGCGGCCCGCTCCCGCAGCAGCAGGTAGGTCCGCATGTTCGCCTCGGCGGTATCCCAGACGCCGCTCGTGTCCTCGGTGCGCGAGGGCTTGTAGTCGAAGTGCCGCGGCCCGTCGTAGCCGGCGGTCTCCAGCAGGTCCACCAGCGCGAACGCGTTCAGCAGGTCCCCGTGCCCGAACACCAGATCCTGGTCGTACTTGATCCCGCGCTGCCCGTTCAGGTCGATGTGGAACAGCTTGCCCGCCCACAACGCCTGCGCCACCCCGTGCACCGTGTTCAACCCGGCCATCTGCTCGTGCCCGACCTCCGGGTTCACCCCCACCAGCTCCGGGTGGGCGAGCCGCTCGATGAACGCCAGCGCGTGCCCGACCGTCGGGAGCAGGATGTCGCCGCGCGGCTCGTTAGGCTTCGGCTCGATCGCGAACCGCAGGTCGTGGCCCTGTTCCAGGACGTGTGTGCAGAGCAGGTCCATCGCCTCGCGGTAGCGGTCCAGCGCGGCACGGACGTCCTTGGCCGAGTCGTACTCCGAGCCCTCCCGGCCGCCCCACAGCACGAAGGTCGTCGCGCCCAGCTCGACCGCGAGCTCCACGTTGCGCAGCACCTTGCGCAGCGCGAACCGGCGCACCGAGCGGTCGTTGGAGGTGAACCCGCCGTCCTTGAACACCGGGTGCGAGAACAGGTTGGTGGTGACCATCGGGACACGCAGGCCGGTGGCGTCGCAGGCCTCGCGCAGCCGGGCGACCTGCTTGTCCCGGTGGCCGGCGTCGGGGTCGAAGCCGAACAGGTCGTCGTCGTGGAAGGTCAGGCCCCAGGCGCCGCGCTCGGCCAGGCGGTGCACCGCCTCGACGACGTCGACCTCGGGGCGGGTGGGGTCGCCGAACGGGTCGGCGGCCCGCCAGCCGACGGTCCACAGACCGAACGAGAACCGGTCGGCGGGGGTGGGGGTCGGGACGGTCATCGGGCTGTTCTCCTTCACACGTGGCGCGGCCGGCAGGCAACCGGACCGGATCACCTCGGCGTAGAACCGGGCGCTGAGCTTGGGGGTGCGGACCTGGGTGGCGTAGTCGACGCGGACGATCCCGAACCGCATCGCGTAGCCGCGGGACCACTCGAAGTTGTCCAGCAGCGACCAGACGTGGTAGCCGCGGACCGGGACCCCGTCGGCCGCCGCGGTGGCCACGACGCCGAGGTGCTCGCGCAGGTAGCCGACCCGGTCGTGGTCGGCGACGACGCCGTCGCGCCCCGGCCGGTCGTCGAACGCGGCGCCGTTCTCGGTAACCAGCATCGGCAGGCCCGGGTGCTCGCGGTCGATCCGCCGCAGCACCGCGTCGAGACCGCGGGCGTCGACCGACCACCCCATCTCGGTGAGCGGGCCTGCCGGGTGCGGGAACTCGACGTCGTCGCAGGCGATCCACGGCGAGCCGGTGCCGTCACCGTGCCCGTCGGCGGTCTCCCGGGGACGCTCGCGGGTCCAGTGCCGGACGACTGTCGGGGTGTAGTAGTTGACCCCCAGGACGTCGAGCGGGACGCGGACCAGGGCGTCGTCGCCGGGCAGCACGAACGACCAGTCGGTGATCCCGGCGGTGTCGGCCCGCACGTCGTCGGGGTAACCGCCGGTCAGCAGCGGCTGCAGGAACACCCGATTCTGCAGGCCGTCCACCCGGCGGGCAGCGTCGAGGTCGGCCGCCGAGCCGGTCTCGGGCACCACCCACGCCAGGTTGAGGCTGACGGCGATCCGGGCGCCGGGGAGCCGAGTCCGGATCGCCGTCGCCGCCAGGCCGTGGGCCAGGTTCAGGTGGTGCACGGCGGCCAGTGCCGCGGCCGGGTCGGTGCGGCCCGGGGCGTGCACACCGGCGGCGTAGCCGAGGTAGGCGCTGCACCACGGTTCGTTCACCGTGCCGAACAGCTCGACCCGGTCGCCGAGCGCGTCCGCGACGACGGCCGCGTACTCGGCGAACCGGTACGCCGTCGCCCGGGACGGCCAGCCGCCGGCGTCCTCCAGGGCCTGGGGCAGGTCCCAGTGGTAGAGCGTCACGACCGGCTCGATCCCGGCGCGCACGAGCTCGTCTACCAGGGCGGAGTAGAACGCGAGCCCGTCCGGGTTCACCGGGCCGAGCCGGTCGGCGTCGACGGCCGGGGTGATCCGGCTCCAGCTGATCGAGAACCGGTAGGACCGCAGGCAGAGCTCGGCCATCAGGGCGACGTCGTCGCGGAAGCGGTGGTAGTGGTCGGCGGCGACGTCGCCGGTATCGCCGCCCGCCGTCGCGCCCGGGGTGTGCGAGAACGTGTCCCAGATGCTCGGGGTGCGGCCGTCCGCGGCGACCGCGCCCTCGATCTGGTAGGCCGCCGTCGCCGCCCCGAAGCCGAAGTCCGGTCCGAAGCTGTTCCTCACGCGGCCAGCCGCCGTCCGGACGACGGGTCGAACACGTGCACCGCGTGCGGGTCGCGGACGTTCACCCGGATCTCCCGGCCGACCGCCGGGCCCGCACCGCCCTCGGTGCGCAGCACGAACCGCTGGGCCCCGCCCTCATCGGACCCGACCAGGCCGTGCACGAAGGTGTCCGAACCCAGCTCCTCGGAGAGCTCCACGGTGAGCACGACCCCGTGCTCGCCGTCGGCGGCCGGGCGCAGGCCCTCCGGCCGGACACCGAGGACGGCCTCGGACAGGCCGGCGTCGTGCGCGGCCGCCAGCACGTCGCGCGGCAGCGGCACAATCACCCCGGCCAGGTCGGCACCGTCGGCGGTGAGCCGGACGGTGCGCAGGTTCATCGCGGGCGAGCCGATGAACCCGGCGACGAACGCGGTGGCCGGCCGGTCGTAGAGCTCCCGCGGGGTGGCGCACTGTTCCAGCAGCCCGTCCCGCAGCACCGCCACCCGGTGTCCCATCGTCATCGCCTCGACCTGATCGTGGGTGACGTAGACGGTGGTCGTGCCCAGTCGCTGCTGCAGTGCGGCGATGTTGGCCCGGGTCTCCACCCGCAGCTTGGCGTCCAGGTTGGACAGGGGCTCGTCCATCAGGAACACTGCGGGCTCGCGGACGATGGCCCGACCCATCGCGACCCGCTGGCGCTGGCCGCCGGACAGTGCCTTGGGCCGCCGGTCCAGGTAGTGGGTCAGGTCGAGCATCGCGGCGGCCTCCTGCACCCGGCGGGAGAGCTCGGCCTTCCCGACCTTCTGCAGCTTCAGCGCGAAGCCCATGTTGTCGGCGACGGACATATGCGGGTACAGCGCGTAGTTCTGGAAGACCATCGCGATGTCGCGTTCCTTGGGCTCGAGCGCGCTCACCTCGCGGCCGCCGATCTCGATGCCGCCCTCGTCGACGTCCTCCAGACCGGCCAGCATCCGCAGCGCGGTGGACTTCCCCGACCCGGACGGTCCGACCAGCACGAGGAACTCCCCGTCGGCGACGTCCAGGTCGAGCCGGTCGACCGCACGCACCGGGGGCGGCCCCGGGAAGACGCGGGACGCGGCCCGGTAGGCGACCTCGGCCATGATCGTCGGTCCTCTCTCTCGACACCGGCTGCGGTGCCGGCTGTGGAGATGTCTAGCGGGACAGCGGTGCCGGCCTCTAGAATTTGTTCATTCCCTATACAAACTAGGCCGGAGGCGTCCATGGACGCACGCAGCCGGATCGCCACGGGTGACCTGCGACGACATCACCTGGGCCTGGTACTCGACGCCGTCGTACGGCACCCGCCGATCACCCGCGCCGCCGTCGCGGCGCGCACCGGGCTGACCCGGTCGACGGTGTCCGGGCTGACCGCGGAGCTCCTCGGCGGCGGCCTGGTGCGCGACATCGGAACCGGCCCGCAGACCGGCACCGGTCGCCCCGGGCATCGGCTGGTTCCGGACCCGGCGGGCCCGGTGGGGATCGGCCTGCAGATCGAGCCCGACGGCGTCGGCGGCTGCCTGGTGGACCTGGCCGGCAGCGCCGGGGCACGCCGGTGGCGGACGGTCGCGCTGGCCGGGGCGGAACCGGCCGCGGCGGCCCGCGCGGCGCAGCCGGTGCTGCGGGAGCTGTTGCTCGCCGCGGCGGCCGGGGACCGGGTGGTGGCCGGGATCGTGGCGGCGGTGCCGGGGGTGGTCGCCGCCGACGACCGCACGGTGCGGGAGGCGCCGTCGCTCGACTGGTGCGACGCCGACCTGGGCGGGTTGCTGGCCGCGGAGGCCGACGCGGTCGGTGCCGGCGGGATCACGCTCACGGTGCGGTGCGGGGTCACGCTCGCCGCGTCCCTGGAGCCGACGCCGGCGTCCCCCGCCCCGATGGTGTTCGTCGGCGGCCGGTCCGAGGTCGGGGTGGTGTTGCTGCCCGGGACCGGGGCGGGCGGCGGGGACGCCGCGATCCGGTTCGGACACCTACCGGCGCGCGCTGGCGGGGAACGCTGCCGGTGCGGGCGGCGCGGCTGCGTGAGCGTGGAGACCCGGCCCGTGACAGCGGACGCCCCGGCGGCCACCGGACGCGCGCTGCGCCGGGCCGGGCGTGCGCTCGGCGTCGCGCTGGCCGGGTTCGCCGCCCCGCTCCGTCCGGGCACCGTGGTCCTCGGGGGGCGGTTCACGGCCGCCGCGCCGGAGTTCGTGGCGGCGGTGACGGCCGAGCTCGGTCGGCACGGGATCGGCGCGGATCGGCTGCTCCGCTCGACACTCGGCGCGGACGCCGTGCTGCGCGGGGCCGGCGGCGCCGCGGTCACCGGCCTGGTCGCCGATCCGGGCCGGTGGCTCGGCTGCTGACCGTGCGACGCGGCTCAACCGGGCGGGGACGCGCTGTTCGGGGACGCGGTGCTCGCCCGCACGACCAGGTCGGTGGCCAGTTCCAGGCGCGGGGCGGTGCCGTCGCCGTCGGCGCGGAGCTCGTCCACGGCGAGCCGCACCGCCTCCGCCGCCATCCGGGCCAGCGGCTGCCGGACGGTGGTGAGGGCCGGGCGGAGGTAGCCGCAGAGCGCGATGTCGTCGAACCCGACGACGCTGAGGTCGTCAGGCACCCGCAGCCCCCGGTGGGCCGCCTCCTGGTACACGCCGACGGCCTGCATGTCCGACCCGGCGAAGATCGCGGTCGGTGGTTCGGGCCGGTCCAGCAGCGCCGCGGCGCCCTCGTGGCCCCCACCGACGAGGAAGTCCCCGTAGCGGATCAGCTCCTCCTCGGAGGCGATCCCGGCCCGGCGCAGCGCGGCCCGGTAGCCGTCCACGCGCTGCTGGCTGCTGGACAGCCGCGGCGGGCCGGAGATGACCCCGAGCCGCCGGTGCCCGAGCGCGATCAGGTGCTCGACGGCGCTGAGCGCGCCGGCCCAGTTGGTGGCCCCGACCGTCGCGAACGACGGGTCGCTGCCGCCGACCGGGTCGAGCAGCACCACCGGCGCCTCGAGCGCGGCCAGCCGCGCCGCGGTCTCCGGATCCTGGTCGCCGACGACGACCACGATCCCGTCCGACCCGCGGGCGCTGAGCCGGTCCAGCCACGCCCGCGAGCCCGGCTCGTCGTTCTCCGAGGTGTTCAGCACGACCTGCCGGTCGGTGCGCCGGGCCTCGGTCTCGGCGCCGCGCAGCACCTCCATCGCCCAGAACGAGTCGAGCCGGTCGAGCACGACGTCGACCAGCCCGGTCCGTCGGCGAGGGGTGCTGCCGCGGCGCCGGTAGCCGCTCTCGGCCATCACCTGCTGCACCCGCTCCCGGGTCGCGACGGCGACGTCGGCACGACCGTTCAGCACCTTGGAGACGGTCGGGACCGAGACACCCGCCTGCTCGGCGATCTCGGCGATGGTCACGCGACTGCGCTTCAGGGCTCCTCCTCCGTCGACCGGGCCGTCCTCTCGGGCAGGACTCTATCGAAACTTTCAACTCGTGTTGCTCCCGAAGTCCCGACCTTCTGGCGCTTGACGGGCTACTCGACGGCCCCTACCTTGCGTTCATCGCGTTCGCAAGTCTCGGAAAGTTTCGATCGGTCCGCTCAAGGGAGAGCTCATGTCGACCTGGTCACGCGCACGCCGGACCGCCGTCGCGGCCGTCCTCGCCACCGGACTCGCCGTCGTCTCGGCGTGTGGCACCGCGGGCCCGCAGGCCGCCGGAGGAGGCGGTGAGCTGGCCCTCTGGACATTGCAGAACGAGGGCATCAACACCGTCCAGCAGGCCGCCGTGGACAGGTTCAACGAGGGTGGTGGCCCGCAGATCGAGCTGACCACCTACCTCAACGACCCCTACAAGTCCGCCCTGCAGACCGCCGTCGGGTCGCCGAACGGTCCGGACATCTTCTACAACTGGGGCGGCGGCAACCTGAAGGGCTACGTCGACGCCGGCCAGGTCGCCGATCTCACCGGAGCGCTCGAGGAGAGGCCCGAGGTCGAGAACGCCTTCATCCCGCAGGTCCTGGAGACCGGCACGATCGACGGCAAGGTCCACGGCATCCCGATGCAGGGGGTGCAGCCGCTGTCGTTCTTCTACAACAAGGACGTCTTCGCGAAGGCCGGCATCTCCGAGTTCCCGACCACCTGGCAGGGCTTCCTCGAGACGGTCGACAGGCTGAAGGCCGCAGGCGTGCAGCCGATCGCGCTGGCCGGTGCCCAGTCCTGGACCGAGATGATGTACCCCGAGTACCTGCTCGACCGGATCGCCGGACCGGAGACGTTCCGGGCCATCGCCGACGGCGAGCCGGGCGCCTGGCGCGACCCGGCGGTCGTCCGGGCGATGACGATGGTGCAGGACCTGGTCGACCGCGGGGCGTTCGGCACGAACTTCACCGCCGTCGACTACGACAACCAGGCATCGCAGGCGCTGCTGACCAGCGGGCGGGCCGGGATCGAGCTGATGGGCTCCTGGCAGGTCACCAGCCTGAACGACAACTTCCCGGACTTCCTGGAGCAGGACAAGCTGGGCTGGGCACCGTTCCCGGCCGTCGAGGGCGGTGCGGGCGACCCGCGCAACGTCATCGGCAACCCGTCGAACTACTACTCGGTCAGCGCCGGCTCCGCCGACCCGGCCGCGGCGACCGACTTCCTGATGACCCAGATGACCAGCCCGGACTACGTCCAGGGAATGCTGGAGAAGGGCCAGGTCCCCGCCCTGAACGGGATCGAGGACCAGGTGCGCGGCACCGGCCCGTTCGCGGCGTTCAACACCTTCACCTACGACCAGACCCTGGCGGCGCCGACGTTCGTACAGTCCTGGGACCAGGCGCTGCCGGCGGCCGAGGCCCAGACCATGCTGACGAACCTCTCGAAGGTGTTCACCAAGGAGCTCACCCCCGAGCAGTTCGCCGAGGCGATGGACTCGGCGAGCCGGTGAGCACCACCTCCGCGGTACGGGCGGGGCGGCCCGGACCCGTCTGGGTCGCCCCCGCGCTCGCCTTCTTCGGACTGTTCGCCCTGCTCCCGATGCTGGCGGTGGTCTACCTCAGCTTCACCGCCTACGACGGGCTGAACCCGCCGCAGTGGGTCGGTCTCGACAACTGGACCCGGCTCGGCGCGGACCCGCTGTTCACCGAGTCGCTGCAGCTGTCGGTCGGGCTGACGGTCGCGTCCTGGCTGCTGCAGACCGGGATCGCGTTGCCGCTCGGGGTGTGGCTCGCGCGGCGCGGCCGGTCCCGGGCGGTGCTGGGGGCGATCTTCTTCGTGCCGCTGCTGATGTCCAGCGCGGCGATCGCGGTGCTGTGGGGCACGCTGCTCGACCCGAACTTCGGGCTCGCCTCGGTGCTCGGTCCGCTGGTCGGGATCGACGACGGCAACATCATCGGCGACAGCCGATACGCGTTCGCCGCGGTGCTCCTGGTGATCGGCTGGCAGTACATGCCGTTCCACACGCTGCTCTACCAGGCCGCCGCCCGGGCCGTCCCGGTCCAGCTCTACGAGGCCGCCCGGATCGACGGCGCGGGCCGGTGGCGCACGTTCTTCTCGATCACAGTGCCGCAGCTGCGGGACACGATCATCACCTCCGGGGTGCTGATCGTCGTCGGGTCGATGACCACCTTCGAGGTGGTCCTGATCCTCACCGGCGGCGGTCCCGGCACGTCCACCCGGATCCTGCCGCTGCACATGTACCTGGAGGGCTTCCGCAGCTTCGACATGGGCTACGCGAGCGCCCTGGCCGTGGTGCTCCTGGTGATCGGGACGGCGTTGTCGCTGTTCATCGCCCGGGTCACCGGCTACCGGAAGATGGCGAGCCAGCGGGAGGGGATGTGACCACCGTGTCGAGGGCACCGGCGACCGCGGCGCCGGAGCGCAGCGGTGAACCCGCCGGCCCGCCACCGCGCCGCGGACGGTTGCGGCGCGGGTTCAACTGGCTGGGCGCGCTCGGCGCGGGCGGCTGGTTCGTGCTCGTGGCCGTGCCGCTGTACTTCCTGGTCGTCACCAGCTTCCGGGCCTCGTCGGACTACCTGTCCGACGGGCCGCTGGCCGTGCCCTCGGAGCTGACCACCGACAACTACGTCGAGGTGCTGACCTCGAACTTCCCGCGCTACTTCGGCAACAACGTGATCGTCGCGGCGGCCTGCGTGGCGATCGTGCTGGTGCTGGCGCTACCGGCGGCGTACGCGATCGTCCGCAGCCACAGCCGCTGGGTCGCGCGCGGGTTCTCGGTGATGCTGCTCGGGCTCGCCGTCCCGGCCCAGGCGGTGATCGTCCCGCTCTACCTGATGGTCACCCAGCTGCGGCTCTACGACACCCTGCTGGCGATCATCCTGCCGACCGCGGCGTTCGCACTGCCGCTGGCGGTGGTGGTGCTGACCTCGAGCCTGCGCGACATCCCGAACGAGCTGTTCGAGGCGGCCGTCCTGGACGGCGCCGGCCCGGGCCGGGTGCTGGTCTCGCTGGTGCTGCCGCTGGCCCGGCCGGGCCTGGCCACGATCGGCATCTTCACCGCCCTGCAGGCCTGGAACGGGTTCCTGTTCCCGCTGGTCCTGACCCAGGACGCATCGGTGCGGGTGCTGACCCTGGGCCTGTGGGACTACCAGGGCCAGTACGGCACGAACGTCCCGCTGATCACCGCGGCGGTGCTGCTGTCGCTGCTGCCGCTGCTGGTCGTCTACCTGCTCGGCCGCCGCTACCTGCTGGCGGGCCTCACCGCCGGCGCGGGCCGCTGAGACCTCGGCACCGAACTCGCTTCCGGAGAGGACTCCATGAGCACCGACCTGTCCCCGGCCCCGGCCGATCCGCACGACACCCGGGTGGCCGACCTGCTCGCCCGGATGACCCTGGAGGAGAAGCTGGCCCAGCTCGTCGGGCTGTGGGAGGGCCGCGACCACGATCCCGGAGGGGACGACGACAGCGCCGTCGCCCCGATGCAGGACAGCATGCAGACCGGCCACGTGGACTTCACCGGATTCGCGCGGCACGGCCTGGGCCAGCTCACCCGGGTGTTCGGGACGGAGCCGGTGGAGCCCGCCGACGGGCTCGCGCACCTGGCCCGCCGGCAGCGCTGGCTGGCGTCGCAGACCCGGCTGGGCATCCCGGCACTGGTGCACGAGGAGTGCCTGACCGGGCTGGCGGCGTGGCGGGCGACGACCTTCCCGGCGCCGCCGTCCTGGGGCGCCGCGTTCGACCCGGACCTGGTGCAGCGGGCAGCCGCCGCGATCGGTGACTCGATGGCCCGGCTCGGGGTGCACCAGGGCCTGGCCCCGGTGCTCGACGTGGTGCGCGACGTGCGCTGGGGCCGGGTCGAGGAGTGCATCGGCGAGGACCCCTACCTGGTGGGGACGATCGGTACCGCGTACGTGCGGGGCCTGCAGTCGGCCGGCGTGGTGGCCACGCTCAAGCACTTCGTCGGCTACTCGAACTCCCGGGCCGGGCGGAACCTCGCACCGGTGCACGCCGGGCCCCGGGAGCTCGCCGAGGTGCTGCTGCCCCCGTTCGAGATGGCGCTGCTCGACGGCGGCGCCGGCTCGGTGATGAACTCCTACGCCGAGATCGACGGCCTGCCGGCGGCCGCGGACGCCCGGCTGCTCACCGGGCTGCTGCGCGACGAGTGGGGCTTCGCCGGGACGGTGGTCGCCGACTACTTCTCGGTGGCGTTCCTGCACACCCTGCACGGCGTCGCGGACGGGCTCGGCTCGGCCGCCGAGCAGGCGCTGGTCGCCGGGATCGACGTCGAGCTGCCGACCGGGACCGGCTACCTGGCGCCGCTGGCCGGGCGGGTGCGCTCCGGTGACCTGCCCGAGGAGATCGTCGACCGGGCGGTGCGCCGCGTGCTGGAGCAGAAGGACCGCCTCGGCCTGCTCGATCCGGCGTTCACCGATGCGCTGCCGGCCGGGAACGTGGACCTCGACCCGCCCGAGCACCGTGCGCTGGCCGCCCGGCTGGCTGAGGAGTCGGTGATCCTGCTCGGCAACGACGGTGTGCTCCCGCTCGCCGCGGGCACCCGGCGGATCGCGGTGCTCGGCCCGAACGCCGACGACCCGGCTGCCCTGATGGGCTGCTACAGCTTCGCCAACCACGTGCTGCCGCACCATCCCGGCGTCACGCTGGGCCTCGACGTCGCGACCGTGCTGGACGGGCTGCGCAGCGAGTTCAGAGGCAGCGAGTTCGGAGGCAGCGAGTTCGGAGGCGCCGCGGTGCCCGGCGCACGGATCGTGCACGCCCGCGGCTGCGACGTCGACTCCCCCGACACGTCCGGCTTCGCCGCGGCGGTGGCGGCCGCGACGGACTCGGACGTGGCCGTCGTCGTGCTGGGCGACCGGGCCGGGCTGTTCGGCCGGGGCACCTCCGGCGAGGGCTGCGACACCGACACCCTGGAGCTGCCCGGTGTGCAGCAGGCGTTCCTGGACGCGGTCGCCGACACCAGGACACCGGTGGTGCTGGTGCTGCTCACCGGGCGGCCGTACGTCCTGGACCGGGCCCTGGACCGGTGCGCGGCCGTGGTCCAGGCGTTCTTCCCGGGGCAGGAGGGCGCCGGCGCGGTCGCCGGGGTGCTCTCCGGGCGGGTCAACCCGTCCGGCCGGCTCCCGGTGAGCCTGCCGCGCTCGTCGGGTGCGCAGCCCTACAGCTACCTGCATCCCCGTCTCGGCAGCGCGAGCGCGGTGACCGCGGTGGACACCGCGCCGGTGCGGCCGTTCGGGTTCGGGCTGAGCTACACCCGGTTCACACACTCCGACCTGCGGGTTCCCACCGACGGCGTGCCGACCGGCGGCGCGTTCACCGTCTCGTGCCGGGTCCGCAACGACGGCAACCGGGCCGGCGCCGACGTCGTCCAGCTCTACGGCACCGACGTCGTCGCGTCGGTGACCCGGCCGGTGGCCGTGCTGCTCGGCTACGCCCGGGTGTCGCTGGAACCCGGCGAGACCGCGGAGGTCGGGTTCGACGTCCCTACCCGCCGGCTGGCGCTGCACGACCGGCGGATGTGCCACGTCGTCGAGCCGGGGACGGTGGAGCTGTTCGTCGGGACATCCTGTGCGGACCCGGTGCTGCGCTCCTCGGTGGAGCTGACCGGGCCGGTGCACGAGGTCGGATCCGCCGACCGGCGACTCGTGGACGTCACGGTGCATCCGGTGTAGCGCTGCGCCCGGCATAGCGGAGCTCGCCACGGGACGATGCCCGCGGTGCCGGTCCCGGACGCGCTTACCGGCCGCCCGAGCGGGTAGTTTGCCCCGGGAGACGTGGCTGCAGGAACGGGGGATGTGATCCGTGGAGGGTGCCGTACCCGCCGCCCTGTCCACTCCGCAGGACACCGGGCCCGACACCGGACCGCGGGCCACCGGGCCCGCCGGTGGCGCGGTCGCCGGGCCGGATGCGGCCGGTCACCGCGACGCCGTCCCGTCCCCGGACGGGACGCGGGTCGCCTGGATCTCCGACGTCACCGGGCGGCCCCGGGTGCACGTCGCCCCGCTGCCCGCGAACGGTCCGGTCAGGGGCACCGGCACCGTGCTCCCCGTCGACGGCATCACCCACCCGGACGTGACCGTCCTGACCTGGTCCCCGGACGGGAGCCGGATCGCCGTCCAGGTCGCGCCCGCCGGCGGCGACCGCACCCGGCTGGTGCTCCTCGACCCGGCGGGCGGGCCGTCCCGGGAGATCGCCCCGACCGCGGCCGCGGTCTCCCTCGGCGCCTGGGCACCGACCGGCCGCCGGCTCGGCGTCACGATCTGCGGATCGGGCGGGGACCCGGCCACCGACGGCTACGGCGCCGGAACCGCCTGCCTGATCGACGTGCAGGACGGCTCGTCGGTGGTGCTCGGGACCGGGCAGGCCGCGGTCGTGCAGGCGATCTCGGCGGACGGCCGGCGGGTGGTGCTGCGCACCGGGCGGCGCGGCCGGCGCCGGCTCGAGCTGCTCGACCTGCGTACCGGGGCCCGGGACCGGCTGGTCGGCGGCCCGATCGGGGCGTTCACCGCGACCGCGCGGTTCGGCGCCGCCCCGGGCACGCTCTGGGTGCACACCGACGCCGGGCGGGAGCACTCCGCGTTGCTCGCGGTCGCGGTCGGCCCGGCCGCCGACCACCGGATCGCCCCGGCCCGCACGGTCGCCGCCCGTCCCGACGCCGACCTGGACCACGTCGTGCTCGACCCGTCCGGGACCCACGCCGCCCTGGTGTGGAACGCCGGCGGCCACAGCGAGCTGGAGGTCGCCGACCTGCGTGCCGGGCGGCGGCGCCGGCTGCCCGCACCCGCCGACGTCCTGACCGCGGTGTCGTTCACCCGCGACGGGACGGCGCTGCTGGCCACCGGACAGTCCCCCGGCGTCCCGCCGCACGTGACGCGGGTGCCGGTCGACGGTGGAACACCCACACCGTTGCTGCCGGGGGCGTCGTGGTTGCCCGCGCCGCGCCCCGAGCGGGCCGGGCTCACCGGCGAGGACGGCCTCGAGCTGGCCGGCTGGCTGCACCGCCCGGAGCGGCCCGGCGACCGGCCGGGACCGGCCCTGCTGTGGCTGCACGGCGGCCCGGAGTCGGAGGAGCGGCCGGGCTGGTCGCCGTTGATCCGCGGGCTCGTCGCCGCCGGGGTCACCGTGTTCACCCCGAACCTGCGCGGGTCCTCCGGTCGCGGGGCCGCCTTCGCCCGCGCCGACGACCGCGAGCGGCGGCACTTCTCGATCAACGACGTCGCCGCGGCCGCCCGCCATCTGGCCGGGGTGGACGGGGTGGATCCGGCCCGGATCGTCGTCGCCGGCCGCTCCTACGGCGGCTACCTCACGCTGGCCGCGCTGACCCGGTACCCGGAGCTGTTCGCCGGTGGGGTGGACATCTGCGGGATGGCCGACCTGCCGTCGTTCTACGCCGGGACCGAGCCCTGGATCGCCGGACCCGCCTACCCCGAGTACGGCGATCCGCGGACCGATCGGGCGCTGCTGGAGGAGCTGTCCCCGCTGGCGCGGGCGGACCGGATCGGTGTGCCGCTGCTGGTGGTGCACGGTGAGAACGACACGAACGTCCCGCTCCGGCAGGCGCATGCGATCCACCGGGCGCTCGCCGACCGGGGCGCCCCGGTTGAGCTGATGCTCCTCCCGGACGAGGGGCACGAGGTCCTCGACCGGCACACCCGGGCCCGGGCGAACGACCGGATCCTGCGGTGGGTGCTGGGCACCGTCGGTGGCTGACCGCCGCCCGCGCTGCCGGGCCGCGGCCACCGCCCCGGCCGGACCGGCCGCCACCCGGTCCTCGGAGCATGTCCGGGTGGTGCACACGCCGGGCAGCTGGGAGCTGCGGCCGGTGTCCTCTCCCGGTGCGATCGGGCTGGTGTTCCTTCCCGGCGCGCTGGTCGACCCGCGGGCGTACCTGCCGCTGCTGCGGCCGCTGGCCGAGCGGGGAGTCACCGTCGTGGTTCCGGCGCCGCCGCTCGGGCTGGCGTTCGCCGACCCCGGCGCGGTGTCCCGCATGGTCACGGACCGTGCGGAGATCCGCAGCTGGGTCGTCGGTGGACACTCGCTGGGCGGCGTCGCCGCGGCGTCGGCAGTGGACGTGCCGGGGGCGCGCGGGCTGCTGCTGTGGGCGTCCTACCCGGCCGGGGACATCTCGTCCGCGCAGGTCGCGGTGCTGTCGGTCTCCGGGGAACGGGACGGTCTCACCACACCGGACGACATCGCGCGAACCCGTCCGCTGCTTCCGTCCGACACCCGGGTTCGTGCAGGTTCCGGGCGGGACGCACGCGTTCTTCGGCGACTACGGCCCCAGCACGGCGACGGCGAACCCGGAACCGACCGGGGCAGCGCCGCACGGCGGATCGTGGACACGACCGTCCGCTTCGTACAGAACCTGCGGGTCAGGCCTGGCTGAACGACTGGATGATCTCCTGGCCCTGCCCGTCGGTGCCGACGACGAACCGGTAGCTCTCCTCGCTCTGCGAGCCGTCGTTACGGATGAACACCACCGTCGCGGTGACCGCGTTCGGGCCCGCGTTGCGCAGGTTCTCCGCGTACACGACGCGCATGCCGCTGTAGAACTCCCGGAACCCGGAGATTCCCTGGGACTGGGCCTGCGCCTCCGGGCTGAGCCGGCTGAACGCACCCTCGATGTCGCCGGGCAGCATCCGGTAGTAGTTCTGCACGAACGACACCGGGTCGGTGACCGTCCCGACCGGTGACGGCGGCGCGCTGGACGGCGGCGCGCTGGGCGACGGTGCGCTGGACGGCGGCGGCGCGCTCGTGGGGGATGCCTGGCTCGTCGGCGAAGCGGCTACCGGGGGCGGCGCGGCCTGCTGGTTGCTGCTGATGAGGCCGATCGCGACACCGCCACCGATCACCAGCAGCGCGAGTGCCACCCCGATCAGCACCGGGAGCCGGCGACGGCCGGAGCCCCGCCGGCGCCCGCCCTTGCCGTTCCCCGGGATGACCTGCGGGGTCGGAGCAGGCGCGTCGACGACGGTGCCGCCGCCCGGCGGCGCGGCCGCAGCCGCCAGCTCGGGGTCCTCGGCGGCCGGGTCCGTGGACCGCGTCGCCAGCCCGGCGACGGACTGGCCGGCCGCGATCCGGGCCAGCGCGTCCCGGGCCTGGGTTGCGCTGGGCCGCTCGGCGGGGTCGTTGGCCAGCAACCGCATCAGGATCGCCGTCATCGGGCCGGCCTGCGACGGCGGGGTGATCGCGCCGGTGGCGACCTTGTGCAGCAGGGCGTAGGCGTTCTCGTCCAGGCCGAACGGCGGCTCCCCCTCGACCGAGGCGTAGAGCGTGGCGCCCAGCGCGAACACGTCCGATGCGGCCGTCGGCTCCTGCCCGCGGGCGACCTCGGGAGCCAGGAACGCCGGCGTCCCGGCGATCACGCCGGTCCGGGTGAGTTGGACGTCGTCCACCGCGCGGGACACGCCGAAGTCGGTGATCTTGGCCCGGCCGTCCTCGGCGATCAGGACGTTGCCCGGCTTGATGTCGCGGTGCACCACCCCCGCGATGTGCGCCGCCGCCAGGCCGTCGCCGACCTGGCGGCCGATCGCGGCGGCCTCGCGCGGCGGGATCGGGCCCTTCTCGGCCAGCACCACGGCCAGCGACCGGGACGGGAGGTACTCCATGACCAGCCACGGACGCTCGTCGTGCACGACGACGTCGAACATGCTGATCACGTGCGCGTGCTGCAGCCGGGCCCCGATCCGCCCCTCACGCAGGATCCGCTGCCGCGACTCCTCCAGCTGCTCGGCCGAGGGCACGGCCGCCGCGAGCAGTTCCTTCACCGCCACCGTGCGGTTCAGCAGCTCGTCGGTACCCCGCCAGACCGCACCCATCGCCCCGGCACCGATCCGCTCGTCGAGCCGGTAGCGGTTCCCGATCCGGGGGGTCTCGGGGGTGGGCGAACTCATGAGGTCCAAGGATAGTGATTCGAGGCCGACGCGACGCCAGCAGGGCACCTGCCCGGGGTGACCGGCCGGGGGACGCCGAGACTACGCGTCCACCGGAGTCGCTTCCAACATTCGAGCGCCACCCCACAGGGGTACAGGTTCACTTCGGAAGGCCGAGCTTCGACGCGCACGCCGGCCACGATCCGTAACCGCCGCGGGAGTCCCGGACCTTCTCCGCGACCTCGATCTGCTGCTCCTTCGACGCCCCGTCGGCCGTCGGGGCGTAGGCGGTCCCTCCGAAGTCGCTCCAGGTCCCCTTGTCGAACTGCAGGCCGCCGTGGTAGCCGTTGCCGGTCGAGATCGACCAGTCGCCGGACGACTCGCACTCGGCCAGCGCGTCCCACGACCCACCCGCCGCCTTCTCGGGCTCAGCCTTCTCGGGCGCCGCCTTCTCCGGGGCCGACTGCTCCGGGACCTTCTCGGGGGCCGGCTTCTCCGGCGCCGGTTTCGCCGGGGCCGGTTTCGCCGGGGCCGGTTTCGCCGGGGCCGATTCCTCCGGGGCCGGCTTCGCGGATTCCCCCTTGCCCGCCTCGCCGGCGAACCTGCGCTCCTCGGGCGCCGTTCCGGACGCCGGGCCGTCACCCGCCTTCCCGCCGGTGCCTTCGCCCGAGTTCGTGTCCCGAGGGGCACCCTCGTCTCTGCCGGGGCCCCGAGGGTGCCCCTCGCGACCGTGGTCCGAGGTCCCGGAGCCGGTGACGCCGGAACCCACACCGCCCGAGCCCTGGTCGGAGCCCGTGCCGCCGGAGCGCTTGCCACCGGAGCCCTTGCCACCGGAGTCCACGCCGCCGTAGCCCTTGCCGCCGGGCTGCTCGTCGCGGGGGCCTCCGTCGCCGGCACCGGCGGGATCGGTGTCCCGAGGGGCCCCCTCGTCTCTGCCCGGGTCCCGAGGGTGCCCCTCGCCGCCCGAGCCCGAACCGATGGCGGCCCGGACGTCGTCGAGACCGGGGCGGTCGTAGCCGGCGGCGGCGTCGTCGACGACCAGCACCCAGTCCTGCACCCCACCGGAGGGCACGGTGAACCGGGCGACCCCGGAGCTCGCCACCTCGGCCAGCTCCAGGGTCGTCCCGGCGACCGGGTCGACCCACCACGGCTTGACGGCGTCCCCGGCGAGCAGGCCCAGGTCGAGGACGACGTCCCCGCCGGCCGGGCTGTGCCCGAGCGCCCAGGAACCGTCCTCGGCACTGGCGATGTCCACCCGCGGGTCCACGGCGGCCGCCCGTACGGTGAAGCCGCCCTCCCGGTACGGGCTCAGCGCCACGCGGGCGGTGTCGTCGGCCTCCGGCGCGACCGTCAGCCGCGCTCCGGCCACGGCCCCGACGACCAGCAACACGGCCCCGAGTGCCGAACGGCGTCGCTCCCAGCAGGTGTCCACGGCGGGGCACCCTGGTCACCGGGCGCCCCCACCGGGGCCGAACCGCCGAACCCGTTCACCATCGCGAGCGCGGCCGGCCGGCACCCGGCCGGTTCGGTGGTCGAAGGAGGTTCAGTAGTCGAGGAAGGTCAGTAGTCGAAGGACGGGTCCTCGGTCCGGGTCCGCTTCAGCTCGAAGAAGTGCGGGTTCTCGGCCATCAGCCGGGCGCCGTCGAACAGCCGTCCGGCCTCCTCGCCCTTCGGCACCCGGGAGATCACCGGCCCGAAGAACGCGACGCCGTCGACGTGGATGGTCGGGGTGCCGACGTCGAGACCCACCGGGTCCATGCCCTCGTGGTGGCTGGCGCGCAGCTTCTCGTCCCACTCGGTCGAGTGCCCGGCCTCCGCCAGCGACGCCGGGAGGTTCAGCTCCTTGAGCGCACCCGCGACGACGTCGTCGAAGTCCTTGTTCTGCTGGTTGTGGATCCGCTCGCCCATCGCGGTGTAGAGCGGACCGAGGATCTCCGGTCCGTGCGCCTGCGCGGCGGCGATGCACACCCGCACCGGGACCCAGGCGCGGTCCATCATCTCGCGGTAGTTCTCCGGCAGGTCCCGGTCCTCGTTGAGCACGGCCAGGCTCATCACGTGCCAGGTGACGTCGACGTCCCGGACCTTCTCCACCTCCAGCACCCAGCGGGAGGTCAGCCACGCCCAAGGGCACAGCGGGTCGAACCAGACATCGACACGGGCACGGTCGTCGACGGAAGCTGCAGTCATCTTCGGCGCAACGACGCCCGCCCGGCGCTGATTCCACGGGCCACCGGCCGGATCCCGTGATTGGATGCGGTCGAACCCACGCTCCGGAGAGGACCAGACCACCTCCATGACCCCGCCCAACCTGACCCGCACCCAGGCCGAGCAGCGCGCCGCGCAGCTCGCGGTGTCGACCTACGACGTCACACTCGATCTCACCGACGGCGCCGGGGCCCCCTCCGAGCGGACGTTCGCGGTCACCACCACCGTCCGCTTCACCGCGGCGGATCCGGGCGGGAGCACCTGGATCGAGTGGGTCGGCGAGGCCCTCACCTCAGCTGTCCTCAACGGCACCGAACTCGACGTGAGCGGCTGGACCGAGGAGAGCGGGCTCGCGCTGGCCGACCTGGCCGTGGAGAACGAGCTGACGATCGTCGCGACCGGGCTCTACACCAACACCGGCGAGGGCCTGCACCGCTTCGTCGACCCGATCGACGGCGCGGTCTACCTGTACTCGCAGTTCGAGACCGCCGACTGCAAGCGGCTCTTCCCGTGCTTCGACCAGCCCGACCTCAAGGCGCGCTACACGATCACCGTGACCGCCCCCGCGGACTGGAAGGTCATCTCGAACGCCCCCGCCGCGGTGGAGATCGACGGGCAGGCCGCGCTGCACCGCTTCGAGCAGACCGAGATCCTCTCCACCTACCTGGTGGCGCTGATCGCCGGGCCGTACGCGAGCTGGCACGACACCTACCGGGATCAGCACGCGGAGATCCCGCTGGGCATCTACTGCCGCGCCTCGCTGGCCCCGCACATGGACCACGAGCGGATCTTCACCGAGACACGCCAGGGTTTCGACTTCTACCACCGCAACTTCGGGGTGACCTACCCCTTCGGCAAGTACGACCAGCTGTTCGTGCCGGAGTTCAACGCGGGCGCGATGGAGAACGCCGGCGCGATCACGTTCCTGGAGGACTACGTCTTCCGGTCCCGGGTCACCCGCACGGCCTACGAGCGGCGCGCCGAGACGATCCTGCACGAGATGGCGCACATGTGGTTCGGCGACCTCGTGACCATGCGCTGGTGGGACGACCTGTGGCTGAACGAGTCGTTCGCCACCTGGGCTTCCGTGCTCTGCCAGGCCGAGGCGACCGAATACACGAACGCCTGGACGACGTTCGCGAACCTGGAGAAGTCCTGGGCCTACCGCCAGGACCAGCTGCCCTCCACGCACCCGATCGCCGCGGACATCCCGGACCTGCAGGCGGTCGAGGTCAACTTCGACGGCATCACCTACGCCAAGGGCGCGTCGGTGCTCAAGCAGCTGGTCGCCTACGTCGGCCTGGAGCCGTTCCTGGCCGGGCTGCGGGACTACTTCGCCACGCACGCCTGGGGCAACGCCACCTTCGACGACCTGCTGGGCGCGCTGGAGTCCGCGTCGGGCCGGGACCTGTCCGGCTGGGGCGCGCAGTGGCTGCGCACCACCGGCCTGAACCTGCTGCGGCCCTCGTTCGCCGTGGACGAGGCGGGCAAGTTCACCTCGTTCGACGTCGTGCAGGGCGGTGCCCGGCCCGGCGCCGGCGAGCTGCGCACGCACCGGCTCGCGGTCGGTGTCTACGACGACGACCCGGCCACCGGCAAACTGGTCCGCACGCACCGGGTGGAGCTGGACGTCTCCGGCGAGCGCACCCCGGTGCCCGGGTTGGTCGGGCTGCCGCGCGGCAAGCTCGTCCTGGTCAACGACGACGACCTCACCTACTGCGCGCTGCGCCTGGACCCGGGCTCGCTGGCCACCCTGGTGGACCGGATCGGCGACATCGACGAGTCGCTGCCCCGGACGCTGTGCTGGTCGTCGGCCTGGGAGATGACCCGCGAGGCGGAGCTCAAGGCCCGGGACTTCGTCACCCTGGTCGCCGGCGGGTTCGATACCGAGTCCGAGATCGGCGTCGCGGCGCGGCTGCTGCTGCAGGCCCAGACCGCGACGTCGTCGTACTGCGACCCGGAGTGGGCCGCGGAGCGCGGCTGGCCGCTGCTCACCGACGCGCTGCGGTTCCGCCTGGACACCGCCCCGCCCGGGTCGGACGCGCAGCTGGCCGTGGTGAACGCGCTGACCTCGTCGGTGCTGCCGGAGATCACGCTGGACCGGATGAAGGGCTGGCTGCTCGACGTCGAGGTCCCCGCAGGACTCACCGTGGACACCGACCTGCGCTGGCGGCTGTTGCACGCGCTGGTCGCGCACGGGAGGGCGAGCGAGGTGGAGATCGCCGAGGAGGAGCAGCAGGACCCGACCTCGACCGGGGCCCGGCAGGCCGAGCGGGCGCGCGCGCTGATCCCGACCGCCGCGGCCAAGGAGCGTGCCTGGCAACGCGCCGTGCACGACGACGAGCTGCCGAACGCGCTCGGCGAGGCGGCGATCGCCGGGTTCTCGCACCCGGCCCAGCGCGACCTGATCGGGGGTTACGTCGAGCGCTACTTCGCCGAGATCGACGAGGTGTGGGCCCGGCGGACCTCGGAGCTGGCGCAGAACGTGGTGGTCGGCCTGTTCCCGTCCTGGGCGGTGCGGCCGGAGACGGTCGACGCCGCCGACGCCTGGCTGGCCGACGGGTCCAAGCCCGCCGCGCTGCGCCGGCTGGTGTCCGAGGGCCGCGCCGGGATCGTGCGGGCGCTGGCCGCCCGGGAGTTCGACGCCCAGCCGACCCCGGCCCCGGACCGGGCCACCACGGTCGAGCAGCCCTGACCGCAGCCGTAAGCCCGCACCCTCGGTCTCAGCCGGTCCAGCGACCGAGGATGCGGCGGATCGGGTTGCGGGCGGGCGCCTGCTCGCCCTCCGGGTGGAACGCCCGGCAGCTGCGGGCACCGCAGGCGCCGCAGTCGGTTCCGGGCCGGTAATGCTCGTGCATGTCCTCCGGGTGCCCGCAGGAGCACAGCCGCAGGTCCGGTTCGGCAGGCGGCGCCGGCGGGGCCGGTGCCGGAGCGGCCGGTTCGGACGGCGTGCGCTGTTGCGGCACGGACGGGGTCGCCGGCGTGACCGGCCGGAGCCCGGTCGGCGGAGTCAGCACCGCCGCCGAGGGGGCCGAGGGGTCGGCCGAGCGGCGCCCGTCCGGACGGGGTCCGGTCGCGCCGTCGTGCGTGTGCGCCATGGTGACCTCCTTCGTGCGGTCGGCGGGTCGGGCGTCGTCACCCGGACCAGCCCTGCCGCGCACGCCCAGTATGCGATCACGACGCCCCGAGGGGAATGACACATTCGTGACCTGATCTCCCTCGGTGGCCGATTCCCAGGTCCCGGACCGGGAAGTGGCGCGGTCAGCGGACCGCCGGAAGGGTGAACGACGCCAGGCAGCCCTGCGGATCGTCAACCGAACGGAGCACCAGGGTGCCGCCGATCTCCTGAAGCACGCCGACGCTGATGTGCAGCCCGAGTCCGGACCCACCGGCGCGCTCGTCGTGCTTGCCGCGCGCGATCCGCAGCTCCTGCCGTCCCTCGGGCAGCCCGGGCCCCTGGTCGCGGACATCGATCCGGACGGCCGCACCGTCGTCGTCGGCCTGTGCCCGGATCGTGACCGGGGCACCGGGCGCGTGCCGGTCGCAGTTGGCCAGCAGGCCGGTCACCACCTGGCGGGTCACGTCGGCCGGCGCGGCCGCGTCCGGGAGCTCCGGATCGACGGTGAGCGGGATGTCCTGCCCGGTCCGGAGGGTGACCAGCTGGCGCAGTACCGGCCCCACCGCGTGTCGCTGCCCGCGGCCCGTGCCCGCACCGGCCGGGCCGGTCGGGAGCTCGCCGAGGTCGAGCAGCAGGCGGTCGTGCTCGTCGGCCCCCGGGTCGGCGCGCTGCCGCGGGACCCGCTCCCCGGGCCCGAGAGGACCGTCCGGGTCCGGGAGCAGCCCGGAGACCTCCGGGTTCTCCAGCATGTGCCGCAGCCGCCCCAGCTCGGCGAGCAGCGCCTCCCGGACCTGGTCGGCCTCCGAGCCGCCGTCGCGGTGCGAGAGCAGGTAGGCGGCCCCGGCCAGACCGGCCAGGCCGTTGCGCAGCTCGTGGTCGCGCTCGGCGGTCGTCTCGACGGCCCGTTCCAGGAGTCGGGTCGCGTCACCGATCATCTCCTGGCTGCGGTCGTAGTCGTCCTGCATCGCGGCGACCGTCCGCAGCACCAGGGTGAGCAGCGCGGACAGCACCACGACGGTCCCGACGACCCGTAGCGACGGGTAGGTCAGGTCGGCGACCGGTTCGGCCGGCACGACCGCCCGGGAGAGCTGGGACAGCGCGATGACCAGCAGCCCCAGCGCGAGCCGGCTGCGCACCCGGCTCTGCCGCCGGTAGCCGTCCAGCAGGAAGCTCACCGCCAGCACCGACCAGCCGGTCTGGGCGACGATCGAGGTGAGCGGGCCGGATCCGAGCAGCGCGGTCAGCCTCGTCTGGCCGTGCAACACGACCACCGCACCGACCAGCAGCGCGAGCCCGACCAGCACCCAGCCGCCCCACGCCCCGAGCCGGGCCGGCGGGCGCAGCGCGCCGAGCAACACCCCCATCCCGACGACGAGCATGCTCAGCACCGCGAGCCGCGCCGTCGGCCCGCCCTCGCGCACGACCAGCGCCGACATCGGCAGCAGCACCACGCCGTAGAGCAGCAGCCCGGCACCGAACCAGGACGGCCGCGGGTCGCCGGAGAGCCGTCCGGTCACCAGCGCGACGATCGCCGCCGCGGACCCGACCGCGGCCGCGACCAGGGTGAGGACCGACGTCGCGGTGACCAGGTCGACCCGGCCCGCGACGTAGGCCGGCCGGGTCAGCGCCACCACGACCACGCAGACGGCCGTCACCACCAGCAGGTCGGCCAGGTGGCCGGTGACGAAGCGCGCCCGCCGGTGCCGCCCGAGGACCCCGCTGAAGGTGCCTGCCGCCACGATCCGCCCCCCGACCTGATGACGGGGAGATGATATGGCGTGCGCTCCGGCATGCGATCCCGGGTCACTCCCACGGACCAGCGACGATCGACGCAGCGCAACCGGGTGATCGCTGCGGGTGGATGCGAACGGTCCGTGACGACGGCTCGGCAACAGGATCAGATCCCGGCGGCCTTCCGGTACAGCGCGACGGCCTCCAGCTGCGAGCCGACCTCGAGCTTGGTCAGCACCGCGCGGATCTGGGTGCGCACGGTCGCCAGCGACACGACGAAGTGGTCGGCGACGGCCTGGGCCCGCTTGCCGCCGGCCAGCAGCGCCAGCACCTCGCGCTCGCGCTGGGTGAGCCGGCCGAGCTTGTCGTGCAGCTCGCGGCGCTCGGTGTCCCGCTTGTGGTACAGCTCGATGAGCTGCTCGCGGCGCCCGGGCGGCATCACCGACCGTCCGGCACGGGCCTCCCGGATGGCGTTGAGCAGCGCCGGGAACGGGGCGTTCTTCGGTACGAACACGAACCCGCCCGCGCTCAGCGCGGCACCGACGCGCCCGGCGTCGGAGCTGCCGGAGAGCACCACCACCCGCCAGTCGAGTTCGACCAGCGGGCGGACCAGGCGGGTGCCGTCGATCCGGTTGCCCTCGGCGTCCCGGCCGAGGTCGAGATCCAGCACGATCAGGCCCGGACCGCTACGACGGGCATGCTCGAGCACGCCGGCCGCCGACCGGACGGGCAGGAACTCGGCGTCCTCGCCCTCGGCGCGCAGGTTCAGCGCCAGGGCCGAGCCGACCAGCTCGTGGTCGTCGACGATCACGATCGGGCTGTTGGCGGTCACCGCGGCACCGCTCCCGGGGAACGCAGCATGCGCCACACCCTAAGGCCGTCCGGCGTTCCGGGTGGTGCTCCACCCGGCCGGACACGCGAATGCTGCGTACGGCGGTGATCCGGCGGGTGTCCGGCGGAACGCGGAAGCCCCGATCAGGGGCGGTTGCCTGCCTGGTCGGCCAGCATCCCGAAACCCGACAGCAGGCCCCCGAAGAGGTCGCCCTCCTTGAACGAGGCGACCATGCTCATCAGCGCGAGCTTGGCCCCGCGGTCCGGCAGCCGGACCTTGGCCTCGGAACCGGTGACGATCTCCAGCTGCCGCTGCTCCGGGCTGACGGCGACCAGGACGGCCTCGTCGAACCCGTCGATCCGGCCGTGCAGGTCGACCGCCGTCGCGCGGGCGTCGGACCCGAGGTCGCCCAGGTAGAGCGCGAACCGCAGGCCGGTCTCCCGGCTGGTGAGGGTCAGCGCGTCGTCCAGGCGGGCGAGCTGCACCGGCGTGAACGGATGGTCGGCCGGGTCGGACTCCTGGAACTGCTGCGCCCCCGACAGCCGGCCGGAGCCGGTGACGACGGTCCCCTCCGGCAGGTCCTCCTCGTTGCCGTGGAAGACGGCGACCCCACTACCACTTGCCACCGGTACCTCCACGCGCTTCGCTGCCGCCCTCGTGCCCGGCGTGCGCGGAGTGCGCGGCACCGGCCGGGTTGGCGATCCAGAACAGAGGCTCGTACGGCCACGGGTCACCGGCCGCGTAACGGGTGCGGCCGCCCCGGCGCCGCACGCCGGCGAGGACCCAGATCCCCGCGTACAGGACGGCCGGCGCGCCCACGTAGATCAGCAGGGTTTCGACGACGCTCACGGCCTCAGAACCTATCCGATCGCCGCGCCCGGCACCTGCTCAGGTGTCCGATCCGACAACCGCCCGGACCGGATCGCGCGCAGCAGCGCGGCGTGGTCGGCCTCGGTCTGGTCGGCGTAGCCGCGGGCGAACGTGCAGAGCGCGTCGCGGACCTTGCCGCCCTTGCCGAGGTAGCCCGCGATCGTGGACGCGCCGGAGGTGCGGGCGTGCCCCTTGGCCAGCAGCTGCCCGCAGACGGCGGCGTAGTCGGCCAGCGCCGCCGCGGACAGCTGGTCCGGCTCGATCGCGCCCTTCATGTCGCGGAACTGGCGGACGTAGTACTGCCTGCCGTTGATCGTGGTCCAACCGAGCAGCGGGTCGGAGACCGTCTGCAACGCCTGCTGGTACTCCACGACCCGCTGGCCCTGGTGCGCGTGCCACGCCTCGCCACCGTGAACGAACGGCGCGACGACCGACCGCCGGGCCTGCTTGAGCTGCAGGAACAACACGTTGTCCGGGCTGGAACCCTCGCAGAGCACCAGGTACGCGCGCAGCCCGACCGACCCGACGCCGACGACCTTGTGGGCCACGTCGACGGCGTAGTAGCCGCCGACGATCCGGGCCCAGTGCGGCGGCAGCGTGGCCAGGTAGTCGTCGAGTGCCGCGAGGGCCAGCTCGGTGTGCGGCTCGTCCGGGTGTGTGATCAGCGGCGGTTCGGTGACGATCCGGCGCTCCCCACCGTCGCGGGTGACGAACCGGGGCAGCGCGCGGTCGCTGGTGCGCTTGCGGGCCCGCTTGGCCGCCTTGTCGATCGCCCGGCGGGCCTTGCGGTGGCCCGGCTCACCGCGCAGCGTGTCGACGTCCATGATCGCGAACGACCGCTCCAGCAGCGGCTGCTCGGCCAGCGTCGCGAGGTGCTCGACGTAGGCGTCCACGCAGTGCGCGACGGCGGTCTCGCACTGGTCCTCGGTGGCGCCGTTGTCCCGGCCGGCGACCCAGGCCGAGGTGACCAGCCGGCGCAGGTCCCACTCCCAGGCCCCCGGGTGCGACTCGTCGAAGTCGTTGAGGTCGAAGACCAGCTCGCGCTCCGGCGAGGCGTAGAAGCCGAAGTTGCCCAGGTGCGCGTCACCGCAGATCACCGGGTGTATCCCGGTACTGGGCAGCACGGCGGAGTCGGCGGCGTGCAGCGCGGCCGCGCCGCGCAGGAACGCGTGCGGGCTCCGGCTCATCCGCTGGATGCGCAACGGGACGAGCTCGGACACCCGGCCGACGTTCGCCGCCTCGACGACGTCGATCGGGTCGGCCCGGCGCAGGGCGGACGACCAGGAGGCCAGCGCGGAGCGGGGCGCCCGGTCCCGCAGCTCCTTGCCGATCCGGTAGCGCTCCTCGCGCGGCGTGGACCGGCGGGTGAGCGAGACGTACGGCTCCCGGTCGGATCCGGTCAGTACGGGAGGGGTGGTCACCCGCCCACTGATACCCGTCGCTCAGACGTTGCGCCGCCCGAGGGCGCGGTAGGTCCAGCCCGCCGCCTCCCACACCTCGCGGTCCAGCGCGTTGCGGCCGTCGAGCACCCGCCGGGTCTTCACCACCGACCCGAACGCGACCGGGTCCAGCTGCTTGTACTGGCGCCACTCGGTCAGCAGCAGCACCGCGTCGGCCCGCTCGCCGGACTCCTCGACGGTGTCCACGAAGTCCAGCTGCGGCCAGTGCCGGCGCACGTTGTCGCCGGCCTGCGGGTCGGTGACCCGCACGGTGGCGCCCTGCAGCTGCAGCTGCGCGGCAACGTTGAGCGCCGGCGAGTCCCGGATGTCGTCCGAGTCCGGCTTGAACGCCGCCCCCAGCACCGCGATCCGCTTGCCCAGCAGCGAGTCGTCGCAGACCTGGCGGGCCAGCTCGACCATCCGGATCCGCCGCCGCATGTTGATGTTGTCGACCTCGCGCAGGAAGGTCAGCGCCTGGTCCGCGCCCAGCTCACCGGCCCGCGCCATGAACGCCCGGATGTCCTTGGGCAGGCAGCCCCCGCCGAAGCCCAGCCCGGCGTTGAGGAACTTGCGGCCGATCCGCTCGTCGTGCCCGATCGCGTCGGCCAGCTGCTTGACGTCCGCGCCGGTCGCCTCGCACAGCTCCGCCATCGCGTTGATGAAGCTGATCTTGGTGGCGAGGAACGAGTTCGCCGCCGTCTTGACCATCTCGGCGGTCGCGTAGTCGGTGACCACCTTCGGCGTCCGGTCCGCCACGATCGGCGCGTACACCCGGTCCAGCAGCGCCTCGGCCCGCTCGCCGTCCGTCCCGTCCGGGACGCCGTACACCAGCCGGTCCGGATGCAGCGTGTCCTGCACCGCGAACCCCTCCCGCAGGAACTCCGGGTTCCACGCCAGCATCGCCTCCGGCACACGCTCGGCCACCTGCTCGGCCAGCCGCGCCGCCGTCCCCACCGGCACCGTCGACTTGCCCGCCACCAGCTCACCGGGCCCCAGCACGTCCAGCAACGACGACGCCGCGGACTCCACGTAGGTCAGGTCGGCCGCGTACTCCCCCCGGCGCTGCGGCGTGCCCACGCACAGGAAGTGCACCGCGGCGCCCTCGGCGGCCTTGATGTCGGAGGAGAACGACAGCCGTCCCGAGTCCAGCGAGCGCCGCAGCGACTCCTCGAAGCCCGGCTCGAAGAACGGCACCCGCCCGGCCGCGAGCCCCTCCGCCTTCGCCGCGTCGACCTCGATGCCGACCACCTCGTGACCGAGCTCGGCCATCGAGGCCGCGTGCACCGCACCCAGGTAACCGCACCCGATCACCGAGAGCTTCAGGGGCGTGTCGCTGTTCTCCGCCATGGCCGGAGGCTATCGGGTGGTCCGCATCGCCTCGTAGCGGTCGTCGCAGGCTTCGCGGGAGGGCAACATCCCGGTGTCGCGCGCGTGGCGCAGGGTCGGGGCCGCGGCGTCCTTCCCGGACAGCACGGGCTCGACGTCCTCGGACCAGGGCAGCGCGAGATCGGGATCGAGCGGGGTGATCCCGTGCTCACGCGCCGGGTCGTAGCTCGCCGAGCACAGGTAGCCGACGACGGTGTGGTCGGCCAGCGCCTGGAACGCGTGCCCGAGGCCCTCGGCCAGGTAGACCGCCCGCGGCGAGGCCGCGTCCAGCTCGACGACCTCGTGGCGGCCGAACGTCGCCGACCCGACCCGCAGGTCGACCACGACGTCGCGGACCGCGCCGGCGGCGATCCAGAGGTACTTGGCCTGCCCGGGCGGGACGTCGGCGAAGTGCACCCCGCGGATCACGCCGCGGTGCGAGACCGACTGGTTGGTCTGGGCGACGTGCAGGTCGAACCCGAGGGCCGCGCGGAACGCCGGGCCCTGGAACGGTGCGGTGAACGACCCGCGGTGGTCCGGGAACGTCGGCGGCTCGAACAGCCAGGCGCCGTCGATGCCGAGCTCGGTGGCCTTCACCGCTTCAGCGCCTCCCACCAGGCACGGTTGTCGCGGTACCAGGCGACGGTGTCGGCCAGGCCGCGGTCGAACGGCATGCGGGGCTCGTACCCCAGCTCGTCGCGGATCTTCGACCAGTCCACCGAGTACCGGCGGTCGTGGCCCTTGCGGTCCGGCACCGGATCGACCATCTCCTCACCCGCCCCGACGGCGTCGAGCAGCCGGGTGGTCAGCTCCCGGTTGGACAGCTCGGTCCCGCCGCCGATGTTGTAGACCTCCCCGGCCCGGCCGCGCGCGGCGACCAGCGCGACCCCGCGGCAGTGGTCGTCGACGTGCAGCCAGTCCCGGACGTTGCGCCCGTCGCCGTAGAGCGGCACCGGGCGGCCGTCGAGCAGGTTGGTCACGAACAGCGGGACGACCTTCTCCGGGAACTGATGCGGGCCGTAGTTGTTCGAGCAGCGGGTCAGCACCACGTCCAGGCCGTGCGTGCGGTGGTAGCTGCGCGCCAGCAGGTCGCTGCCCGCCTTGGCCGCGCTGTAGGGCGAGTTCGGCTCCAGCGGGTGGGTCTCCGGCCAGGAGCCGTGCTCGATCGAGCCGTACACCTCGTCGGTCGAGACGTGCACGAACCGCCGCACCCCCTGGTCCAGCGCCGCCTGCAGCAGTACCTGGGTCCCGACGACGTTGGTGGTCACGAAGTCCGCCGCCCCGGAGATCGAGCGGTCCACATGGGTCTCCGCGGCGAAGTGCAGCACCAGGTCGGTCCCGGCCAGCACCTCGGCGACCCGCTGCGGGTCCCGGATGTCGCCGCGCTCGATCCGCAGCCGCGGGTCGTCGCGCACGGGCGTCAGGTTCTCGGGGCGGCCGGCGTAGGTGAACGCGTCGAGCACCACCACCTCGGCGTCGTCGAACCCGGGGTAGCCGGTACCGAGGACGGTCCGCACGAAGTGGGAGCCGATGAATCCGGCTCCCCCGGTGACCAGTACCCGCACCCGACCTCCCCGCTCGCGCGACCGCCGGGTCAGCGTGTCAGAGTCGCCGCGTCGGACGCAGAGGAGGTGGCCCGTGCGGGTCTGCGTGCTGGGGGCGAACGGGCAGCTCGGGCGGGCCCTGACCGCGGCGCACCCCGGCGCCACGGCGCTCGGCCGCGCCGAGCTCGACATCACCGACGCCGACGCCGTCGCGCGGTTCGACTTCTCCGGTCACGACGTCGTGGTCAACGCGGCCGCGTACACCGCCGTCGACCGGGCCGAGACCGAGCCCGCGCAGGCGTGGGCGGCGAACGCGCTGGGGCCGGCGCACCTGGCCGCGGCCGCCGGCGAGCACGGGTTCACCCTGGTGCAGGTCTCCACCGAGTACGTCTTCGACGGCACCGCGACCGGTCCGATGCCGGTCGACCAGCCGCTGGCCCCGCTCGGGGCGTACGGCGCGTCCAAGGCCGCCGGGGAGCTGGCGGCGCGGGCCGCGCCGCGGCACGTCGTCGTCCGAACCAGCTGGGTCGTCGGCGACGGCGGCAACTTCGTCGCGACCATGGCGCGGCTGGCCGCCGACGGGGTGTCCCCGGACGTGGTCGACGACCAGATCGGACGGCCCACGTTCACCGGACATCTGGCCGCCGCGGTGCTGGCGCTGGCCGGGCGCGGCCACGGCGTCTACCACGTGACGAACGACGGCGAGCCGGTCAGCTGGTGCGGCCTGGCCCGGGAGGTGTTCGCCCGGTACGGGCGGGACCCCGGCGACGTCCGCGCGGTCTCCACCGCGGAGTACGGCGCCGACAAGCCGCACCTGGCCCGGCGCCCGGCGAACTCCGTGCTGAGCCTGGACCGCCTCGCCGGGGCCGGGCTGGCGGTGCCGGACTGGCGCGAGGCGCTCGCGGCCCACCTCGGGAGCGGTGCGTGAAGGGGATCGTGCTGGCCGGCGGGACCGGCAGCCGGCTCTTCCCGCTCACCCGGGCGGTATCGAAGCAGCTGCTCCCGGTCTACGACAAGCCGATGATCTACCACCCGCTCACCACGCTGATGCTGGCCGGCATCCGGGAGATCCTGCTCATCTCCACCCCGCACGACCTGCCCGGCTTCCAGCGCCTCCTCGGCGACGGCGGCCACCTCGGGCTGGAGATCACCTATGCGCCGCAGGAGCACCCCAACGGGCTGGCCGAGGCCTTCGTCATCGGCGCCGAGCACGTCCGCGGCGGCCCGTCGGCGCTGGTGCTGGGCGACAACATCTTCCACGGCGCCTCGTTCGGCGACCTGCTGCGCCGGCGGGCCCGCCAGGTCACCACCGGCGAGGCCGGCTGCGTGCTGTTCGGCTACCCGGTCGGCGACCCGCAGCGCTACGGCGTCGGCGAGGCCGACGAGGACGGCCGGCTGATCTCGATCGAGGAGAAGCCCGAGCGGCCCCGTTCCGACCGCGCGATCACCGGCCTCTACCTCTACGACGACCAGGTCGTCGAGATCGCCGCGGGGATCACGCCGTCCGCCCGCGACGAGCTCGAGATCACCGACGTCAACCGGGCCTACCTCGAGCAGGGACGCGCCCACCTGCAGGACCTCGGCCGCGGCTTCGCCTGGCTCGACACCGGCACCCACGAGTCGCTGATGGAGGCCGGCCAGTACGTCCGGGTGCTGGAGAACCGGCAGGGCGTGCGGATCGCCTGCGTCGAGGAGGTGGCGCTGCGGATGGGCTTCATCGGCGCCGGGCAGTGCCACGACCTCGGCGCGGCGCTGGCCGGGTCGGGCTACGGCGAGTACGTCATGGGCGTGGCGCGCTCGTTCGACGCGCCCGGCTGACCCGACCGGGCGACACCGCGGGGTCCGGCGGGGCAAGATCGAGGCGATGCAGGCGACGCAGCGGGTCCAGCGGGCCCTGTTCCGGCTCGGGCAGCGCTGGCTCGGCCACACCGACGGGCCGGAGGGCGACATCGCGCCCGGCACCGTCGTCGTCGGGAAGGACGCCGGGGCCCACCGGGTGCGGCTCTGGGTCGGCACCCTGGTGCACGGCTGCGACGCCGACACGGTGACCGCCACGGTCACCGTCGACGGGGCCGGCCCGGTCCGGACCACCCTGCTGCGGTTCGGTTTCGACAGCGAGCGCGCGATCACCGGGTGGGCGGCGGGCACCCGGTTCTTCCACGGGCACGTCGTCGTCGACGGGCTGGCCCCGGACACCTGGTCCACCGCCACCGTCGAGCTGGACCCGGCCGGCGGGCTGCGCGCGGAGCACCGCACGGCGTCCTGCCGGGTGCGCACGCTGCCGGACCGGATCGCGGTCGGCGGCGGGCTGACGGTGTTCGCCTCCTCCTGCTACGACGCCGACACCGACACCACGAACGCGTTCGACGCCGCGTTCCGGCACCTGCGCGACCACGTCGCGGCCCCGGACCTGAGCCTGCTGACCGGTGACCAGGTCTACGCCGACGCCCCGGCGAGGTTCTACGCGACGATGGCCCGGAGCACTCCGCGCACCTACGGGCTGCTCGAGTACTGGACGTCGTGGGGCATGCAGCGCTACGGCGAGCACCGCCACCTCGGCATGCGCGCGCTGCTGACGCACGGGCCGCACTGGTTCCTGCCCGACGACCACGAGTTCTGGAACAACTGGCCGCACGCGTCGGTGACCGCGCGGCACTCCTACGCCAACATCGCCCGGGCCGGGCGCGGCGGGCTGCGCCGGTGGGTCGCCGCACTGCGACACCGGCCCGGCGAGGAGATCCCGTACCCGGCCGATCCGGGCCCGCCGCCGTCGGACCCGCTGGTACAGAGCTACCACCCGGTGCACCCCGACGAGTGGGACACCTGGGGCCGCGCGGCGTTCGACCTGTACGGCTCGTTCCAGACGCCGAGCGTGCGGGACCGGGACACCGGCCGGATCACCCGCGGCGAGCTCGACGACGACCCGGCCCGGGACCCGCTGCGCCCGCCGCGACACCGCCCGCCCGGGCAGGTGCACCGCCCGCTCAACCAGGTCGTGCAGCGGATCGACCTGGACGAGGTGCAGGTCGCGCTGCTCGACACCCGGACCCGCCGGACCCGGCGCACCGACGACCCGCGGTACTCCGCGTTCGTCGACTCCGAGTACCTCGACCAGCTGCTCGCGATCGCCGCCGAGGCCCCCGTGCTCGTGCTGGTCACGCCGCAGCCGCTGCTGGTCCCGCCGTACTGGAAGCGGCTGCACGACCGGCCGCTCGGCACCCGGGTGGAGAAGAGGATCGATCTGCAGGCCGGCGACTACCCCGACCAGTACGCCCGGTTCTGGGACGGCCTGGTCGCCGCGCGCGACGGGCGGCCGACCGTGACGGTCGGCGGCGACATCCACGCCAGCTACGTCGGGTACGCGCCGTCACTGCCACTGCTGGAGCTGGTCTCCTCACCGATGTCGCTGGTCGCGGGCTCGACCGTGTTCGACACGCTGTTCGCCGCTCCGGCGAAGCTGCTGCGCGCGCTGTCCGGCGGCTCCGCGAGCCGCGACCCGTACGCCCCCGGTGCGGAGCTGGCCCGGGTCCAGGACCTGCGCAGCCGCGTGCCGCGCCGCCCGGAGGCCGATGACGGCAGCGATGATACGGCGGTCTCGTTGGCCGGGCTGGGCCGCGGCAACCCCGAGGCGCTCGGCCTGCTGCGGTTCGCCCGGCCCGAGCAGCACCGGTTCCGGCTGACCGCGTCGCTGCACCGGCGGGCGTCGCTGGCCGCGGGGCACGACCGGGGCGCGCAGGAGGTGACCGTCGAGCTGCGCACCGACCGGCGCGGACCGGAGGCGATGGGGTCGCCAGAGGTGTCCTGGCAGTGACTGCCTGCTAGCGTGCATGCATGACACAGGTCACCTGGCGCGCCCCCGACGAGCTCGTGGAACGGGTCCGGTCGGTGGCCGCGGCCGAGGGGCGCAGCCTGAACGACTACCTCACGCGGGTGCTGCGCGCGGCGACCGATCCCGACCTCGCAGGTGACGACGCGAGCCGGCTGCGGGAGAGGCTGGCCCGAGCGGGTCTGCTGGCACCGTCGTCGGATCCGAGGCAGCCTCCCGACGAGGATCGCCTCGCGGCGGCGCGGCGTGCCGCCGCAGGTGGGACATCGTTGGCGGACCTGGTCACCGACGGCCGCAGGTGATCGTCTTCGCCGACTCGTCCGCGCTCGTCAAGCTCTACGCCGACGAAGAGAGGCACGACCGGATCCGATCGCTGGACACGCTCGCTGTCTCCGCGATCGCCCGGGTCGAGGTCCCGGCAGCGCTGTGGCGCAAGCATCGGATCGGCCAGCTGACCGCGGCGGACACCGCGGTGCTCATCGCCGCGTTCGACAGCGACTACTTCGGATCCGACCGCACCCCGCCCCGCTTCGCCGCCGTCGCCGTCACCGCGACCGTGCTCGACGACGCCGCCCGCTGCGCCGCCGTGCACGGACTGCCAACCTATGACGCGGTCCAGCTCGCCGGCGCGCGTGCGACCGCGGACGTGGAACCGGACTGCACCACGTTCGCCGCCTTCGACCGGGAGCTCCGGGCGGCAGCCGCAGCAGAAGGCTTCGCCGTCGTGCCGGCATGACCGGTCCTCGACCGCGGAGGCACCGGACGGCGACGGTGGTTCGCCTCGATCTCGTCCGCGGGGAGGAGGTGCCGGTCGTCCGGGCCCGCTACGGTCGTCCGCCATGGGGGATCTGCTGCTCAGCGAGGAACTGCTGCTCATCGGCCTGCACGACGAGACCGGCAAGCCGACCGGCTGGTTCCAGCCGACCACCCTGCACGGCGCGCTGATCTGCGACCTGATCGAGCGGGATGCGGTCACCGTCGACGAGAAGAAGAAGGTGCACCCAGCCGAGCGGGCGCCGGAGCACCCCGCATTGCGCAAGGTGTGGGAGACCCTCACCGCGGACGCCAAGCCGCGTGCGGTCTCGCACTGGACGAGCATGCTGCCCTGGAAGCACCCCAAGCCGGCCGAGCTCGTCGCCGAGAAGCTGGTCGACGACGGCGTCCTCACCCGGGAGGAGGGCAAGGTCCTCGGCCTCTTCCGCACCACCCGGCTGCCCGAGGCCGATCCCGCCCCCGAGCGCGCGCTGCGCGAGCGACTGCGCGGGATCCTGGTCACCGGGACCGAGCCGTCGGCCCACGATGCGCTGCTGGTCACGCTGCTGAACACGACCTCGCAGGTGAAGGCGGCGTTGTCCGGTGTGGACACGGAGCAGCGGAAGGCCGGGGAGAAGCGCGCCAGGGCCATCGCGAAGGGGCTGAAGGACAACCCCGTCGTGAAGGCGCAGTACGACGCCGCGATGGCGGCGGTGATGGCCTCGGTGGTGGCCGCCGCCGTCGTGACGACGGTGGGCTCGAGCTGAGCGCCGTCAGGCCGCCGGGCAGGCCTCGCGGTCAGCCCCCAGGTCCCACGACTTCCGGATCGAACTGAAGCCGAGCGCGGTCGTGGTGGGACAGAACACCGAGGTCGGGGACTCGTACTCGATGTGGAGCACCGCTTTCCCAGCATCGACGAACGGCTGTAGCGTCGAGCACTCCGCCTCGGCGAAGCAGCGCTCGTTGACGGCAAAGTCGAACGAGTCGACGAGCTCCGGGATCTGCTCGACGTCGTTCTTCAGGCCGACCCCGAGGCCCCGGTCGTGGGCGAGGCGGGCGATCATGCGGTTGAACCGCAACTGGTCGTCCGCCGTGATCGGGAAGCCGGTGTCCTGGAGGTAGCCGTCCAGGTTGTCGGGGTCGACGGCATCGAACCCCTTCGCGCTGCAGAGGTCGATGCGTGCCGCGATGATCGGTTCGAGCAGGTCGGTCCTGCGGACGTCGACCCAACTCTCGCCGGGCCATCGTCGCAGGGGTTCACCGACGAGTTCCGGTGGGTAGTCACCGGCATCCGGCCGCCACTCCTCAAGGGCACCCGCGTTCAGATAGCACACGACATGACGGTCGTTCGTCTGCACATCGGCGACCACGGACTTGTCGACATCGAAGAGGTCGACGACGTACACGTCGGCCGGAACGGAAGTGTCGATCTCGCCCTGGAGCTGGTACTGCCAGCCCACGCCCGGTTCCGGCGCCCAGATGACCCCCGGCCAGAGCTCATCCGCACACGCCACGGACGAGACGCAGAGGAGAGCAGCGAGCAGCGACCACGCGGCCATCCGAACGCCCTTCACTGTCGACGCGCCCACTCGTCCGTTCCACGTAGGAGGGTGGACCACGTCGAGGGAAGCCCGTCCCACGGATTGGGCATCGTACGGTCGGTGACGTACACGTAGTCCACGGCTCCGCTGCGCGCCCACTCGATCGTGTCGGCGTGCTTCCGCGGGGGCGCTCCGTGAATCAGATGCCACCGCCGGGCCGACCGTCCGGGCACCGTGTCGGCCGGATCCAATGTGCGCCGGATGAACTGCCGGTAGGTGTTCCAACTCCCCTCGAACTCCACGACGACGTCGGCAAGATCGCGGTAACCGGGGTCGGGCGGCACGCCCGGGTTGAGAAGCACGTTCGTCACACCGCGCTCACGCAGCGCGACAACGAGGCGGCGGTAGTGGCGCAGCTCGTCGGGGCCGGACGACACCTGGTCCACGAACACGGCGTCCAGCGCGTAGAAGCAGGCATAGGCAGCCGCGTCGGCCACGACGTCCTCGATCGACCGCCGCCCGTAGCCGGAGTCGACGTACCCGGCCACGCAGCGGTCCGGTCGAGGGGCGGCCGCGCACACCGACCGGTACGCATCGTCCGGGGCCGCCCCGGGGCCGGTGTCCGGATTAATCACCACGATCCCGACCGGATCCAGCCCCTCCTCGGCGGTCAACCAGCTCCACTCCGTCCCGGCCCAGGACGGATGGAAGTAGGCGGGGACGCCCTGGCGCACCTTCCGTACCCCCAGAGTCATCGGTGGTTCGCCGCCTCGCACACCGCACGGTACGCGGCGACGCCCAGTCCCGCCGCCGCGCTCGCGGCGACGACGGCCAGACAGGCGATGGCGACGACGTCGGGCACCGTGTGGTCGGCTGCGGCGGAGAACACCATCATGACCGTCACCCCCGCGGCCAGGACGCCCAGGACGAACCGGATCCGGCCGAGCGAGTTCAGAATCATCGCGGCGAAGATCGCAGTACCGAGGAGGGCGTAGGCCCCTCCGAGCCAGAGATACCGCGCGTCGGTGATTCCGAAGAGCGCCGCGCCGACCCCGCCGAGTGCGACGGTCATGATTACCAGCGCGGCGATGAACCGTGCCGTCAGCTCGAGGTACTCCCGCCGGGATTGTTGAAGGAACCGCTCGACCGACCCCGTTGCGCGGAGCATGCCGACGACCTTCCGCCGGTGCTCGTGGAGCAGGATCTCGGCGACCCCCATCGACACGACCAGCGGCAGCGCGGCAACCGTCACCGTCAGCGGCAGGGACTCGAAATTGTTGTTGAGCAGTTCGTTGAGCGCAGGGAACAGCACGAGCAGCCCGACCGTCAAGCCGTAAGCACTGTGTGACAGCGCTGCCAGGACGCTTCCCGCCACGAGGTGGTTCGTCGGCCGGCGCCCGTTCCCCGTCGCGTGGAAGGCGAACAGGGCGGTGAGCACCACCGTCGCAGCGAGGAACAGGGCCTCCGGCCCGTGCGCCGGCGTGGCGGCGAAGGAAGATTCGGCCGGTCGTGCGGCCCCACCGAACACGGTGTAGTAGACGGAGCCGCCGACGGCCGGGAGCAGTGCCACGAGCAGCCGGAGCTCGTGGCCCGTCATGAGGACGGTCGCCGCCGACAGCAGGTAGACCGTCTGACCGACCAGCAGAAGCACGGTCCACAGGGACACCTGCATGGTGACCGTCACCATCAATGACGCGTAGACGGCGAGGACGGCAACGACGACGGCAGCCCCGGTCCCCACGAGAACGGACAGGCGTAGGAACCGGTGCGCAGCCGGCAGATCGTGATGGCCGATGTATCCCCACGCGACGTAGGTCATCCCGTAGCCACCGGCCCAGCTGAGCAGCAAGGCACCCAGGAGCAGGCCGGACTCGACGTGGTCCGCGGCCGGAAGCAGGGTAAAGGCGACGACCGCGGGGACCGCGTAGAGCAGGCCGCGCAACCAGAACCATCGGGTTCGCACGCCTCCCGGGACGGCGTCCGCCGTGGCCTCACGACGCTCGGGCTCGATCCACGCCGCCGACTCGTACGGGCCCCAGGGCCCGGCTTCGTCGAAGTGTCGGTCGACGAACGCGAACACGCCGGCGTCACCGTGGTCGCGCCGGATGGCGTCGTCGTTCACCCCAGTACTCTCGAGCACGACCGCCACCTCGGACGCCGTGGTGGACGACCGGAGAGCGTGGCCGACGGTGTCGTCGCGCGGTGGGATGTCGGCCGTCATCCTTGCCCCGCCCGAGCCACGACCTCGACGACGAGGGTATCCGGCCCGCCGGTCTCCGGTGCAACGTCCTGGTAGATGCGCCGGAAGTTGTCGACCATCCGGTGCACGGTGAACATCTCCAGCGCCCGCCTGCGCCCTCGGTCGGCGAGTCGTCGGCGCAGCGGTCCGTCGAGGAGCAGCTGAGCACACGCGTCGGCGAGCGCCTCCGGATCCCGGGCGGGCACGATCAGCCCACTCGGCCCGACGGCCTCCGACATTCCTCCGACGTCGGTCGCGACCGTCGGCCGCCCCGACATGGCTGCTTCGAGCACGCTCAGCGGTAGGCCCTCGGACACGCTGGACAGCACGTTGACGTGTCCGGACCCGTAGGCGAGGTGCACCGGCGAGACCGGCCCCTCGAACGTCGCCACGTCAGCGATCTCGAGGTCGGCCATCAGCGTGGTGCACCGCTCGGCGTAACCGGTATTGCCCTCCGGCACCCCGCCGAAAAGCCGGAGCCTCGCACCGGGGACGCGGCCACGGACGATCGCGAACGCGCGCAACAGTGTCTCGAGGTCCTTCAGCGGATCCACCCGGCCCGCGAACACGAGCGTCGGCTGCTCGGGCTCCGCCCGCGCCAGGGGGAAGTCCTCCGGGTCGATGCCGTTGTACACCGTGCGCACGTTCTGCCGCGGTGCACCGTTGCGCATCGCCCAGCCCCCGTTGAAGTCGCTGACCGGGAGGATCAGGTCCGCTGCCCGGTAGCCAAGCTCGGTGAGCCGGGTGAAGAACCGGATGAGGGCCGTCCGGAGCGCCCGACTGTCCCCGGTTCCCCGCAGCCACATGATGCGCTCCCGCAGGTACACACCGTGCTCGGAGACGATCACGGGCGTGCCGCGCTCCCACTTGTGCAGTAGTCCGATCAGGGTAGCCGGGCCGTTCGCCGTCGCGTGGACGACGTCGACGTCGGTGAGCGGCAGCTGCAACGGCCGCAGGTAGTGCTCGATGATGTCGGTGGCGACCAAGGCATCCGCGAGCGTGAGACGGGCGGGGCCGGAGCCGGCCCCGTCGTCCATCCGTCGCCGCCAGACCGCGAGGAAGACGTCGACACAGGCCTGGCTCCGCAGGACGTGCGTCAGACCGACCTGACGGGCGAGCTCGCGGAGCGTGCGCACTGCTGCCTCGAACCGGGCGGCGGCGAAGTGGTCCTCGGCCAGGACCGCGTCGACGAGCTCCTCGTAGGCGATGACGACTCGGTACCGTTCCAGGGGCGAGGCACGCCGGGAGGAGGGGGTGGCCCCCCACAGGCCGACGCGGTGCACTCGTGTGACGTTGTCGGGCGGGTCGTAGGTCGCGTGCTCGCGCCCCGATCCCGACAGCGCGACCACTTCGAAAGCGATGTCCGGGAGCCGCCGCAGGAGCAGGTCGCACCACTGGCTCACGCCTCCCGGGTGAATCGGATACGTGCCCTCGGTGATCATTCCGATCTTCATTCCCGCCCCCCGTTCACGACGACGAACTCGCGTGCCCCGTCGATCCCCACCCATCCCGACTGCTGACCCCCGTACGACTGGCCGAACGGCGGGCCGTCGGTCCCGTCTCGCCGCGCGGGCTTCGGCGCTGTCAACGGCACCTCGACCGGTTCGTTCGTCCGCACCGTCACTACTCCGCCCTGGCGCCATGCCTGCACCACATCGCCCTCCCGGGCACGCGCCCACGCGGCCTGCTGGGTGAGTACCTCGCGGGCCTGCGTCATCGAGGGGAGGGTCAACGGTCGCGACGACTCGTCGATCACGTCGCGGTAGTTGCCGAGCACGAAGTCGAGCAGCGGGTACAGCGTGCGGTCCTCGGTCAGCTGGGGCTGGTGCACGTAGTGCGGTCGCGGGTCGTTGGCCAGCGCGTGCCCGAGCGCGCGCCCACCCTCTGCCGGGATGATGGTCTGCTCGAAGCCGCGGACCGGATCGGCGCGCGGTACACAGGAACGTTCGGCCTCGCACTCCCCGTTCCCGCCGTCGGCCCGCGAGGTCAGCACCCAGTTGTACTGGTCGACGGTCTCGCCGACGGTCGCGGCGTTGTAGTCGAGGTTGATCGGGTGCCGCGGCACGGTGGCGGCGTCACCGACCCGCCGCTGGCCACGTTCGTCGGAGGCGTCGGAGGCGACGGTCGCGACCCCCGTGTCGTCGAGCGCCGACGCGAGCCGCGGGTTGTCGCTCTCCATCTGGGGCAGCGCGCGCAGCCCGCCGTGCTCGCCCGTGACGAGTTCCGTCGGGTCGACCGGCAGGTCGTGCCGGCTCGCGAATTCGAGGTTCTGCCCGATCTCGCGTTCGATCCGACCCTCGCCCACCCATCGGGTCACACCGAGCAAGGGAAGCTGGTCGCAGCGCCACGGCGTGACCGAGTAGTCACGGACACACCCCAGGTAGAGGTGGGACCAGGTGTGGTTGATCCAGCCAAACTCATCCTTGACGGGGAGGAACGCCTCGACGAGCGGGTCACGGCCACCGGAGGCGGCGGCACCGGCTCCGTTGAAGGCCAGGTCGAGCCGGAAGTCGTGGCGTCGCTGCCAGGCCACCGCGTACGCCACATCGTCCGGCGTCATCCGGATCAGGGGTCGCGGCCCGACCCCGTCCGGGCAGTCCACGCCGGCGGTGCAGTCGCGCTCCGGCACCCAGCGGGCGTTCGGCATCAGTACATCGTCGATATGGACCGCCAGATAGTTGCGTTCGAGTCCGAGATGGACGCCCCGGGTGAGCCAGCGGATGATTCCCGGAGCGATGACCAAAAATTGCATCGAGTCGACCGCATAGGAGAAGGCGAGATTGAGCTCCTCGCGTCCGTCCCGTTCCCACACACCGGCGATGACCCCACCCCCGACTCCGGTCGGCGACGCGGCGGTGATCAGGGGCCGAAATCCGGGCAGCGGAGCGGCCATTTCCACCCAGTTGTCGCCGACGCCGGGAGTCTCGTCGAGGAAAGGCACCCGACCACGGGCGTAGTCGAAGTCGGCGCCCAGCGCGTCGTCGGTCAACCGTGCGTCATGGCCGTCGAAAACGCCGACGTATCCACCCGCGAAAGGATCGGTGAGACCGATCGCCGGGGCCGCGGGCACCGATGCATGGACCCGGCGGATTCCGAAGTCCCGCTCGAATGTCTCGAGGGCGCCGAGCTCTGCCGGATCGAGCGCAGGATCGTGATCCGGCAACACGACGCCTTGAAAGCGCGCATGTGCGGTACCGCCGGTGAGCAGGCTTTTCTCCAGGCGCGGGCGAGCCGGGTCGCGCAGATCGACGACGGTCGTCGGCACGCCCGTCCATTCCAGCGCCGCTCGGATCGCCTCGACCTCGGGCGTGCCGTTGGTCAGCAGCAGCACTCGCAGATCGATCCGCGGCACGTTCGGCTGCTGGGCCGAAGCGGGACTTCCCACCACGAGAAGGGCCACCGCGAGCACGAAGACCAGAGTCATCCGGCGCACGTGAGCCGCCGGCCATGCATGACCGACGTCCGATTCAGTCGCAGTTCGCCGGGTATTGCCGGCGACGTCGAGAGCGCACGGCCTTACAGATGTCGAATTGCTCCACACGGACCTTCCCCACCCTTTACCGGCGCTGTCGCCGGCCCTGTGGACGGTTCGGTATCGGAGCCGTCGACAAGGGGCTCGTCGTCCGCAGCGAGCACGTTACGCACCACGACGCAGATCACACCGGGAGCGGTGTCCACTCGCCTCACCCGAAGAGCTTCTCCTGCTCCGCCCGCAGCGCGTCGATCAACCGCCCCGGTGGCAGCGTCACGTCGTCGTAGGTGAGCACCTCGTCCTTCGCGACGTCACGGGTCAGCACACCACCCTCGGCCACCCCCATCGGCAGCAGCTTCTCCGACCGGGTCACCGGGCTCGCCTCGGCGACGCCGTAGGTGTCGTAGCCACCCAGCCCGTCGACGGTGTGCCCGGCCTTGAGGTCCTGTTTGGCGGTGGCGACGACGTCGACCCGCTGCCCACCGGTCGGCGCGAGCGCGGCGTCGCCGAAGTCCACGGCCCGCACGATCGTGTTCGGGACCTCGAAGTGGCACAGGTGGTACGGCGTGTAGAAGCTGTACAGCGGGCCCTCACCCAGCTTGTACAGGTTCAGGTAGTGCTGCTGCTTCGGGTCGTCGTGCGTACCCAGCACGTAGATGCCCGGGCCCGGCTTGGCGCCGACCACGTAGTCGACCACACCGCCCAGCGAACGCAGCTCATCGACGTCGTAGACCTGGGTCAGCTCGTCGACGTGGCCGGCGTGGTCGCGGCCGTACATGCCGCGCTTGCCGACGGTGAAGCCGTGCGCGTTGGCCACGATCGCCTGCTCGAACGACACCTTGGTGCCGTCGGCGAAGCTGGTGACCATGTAGGGGTCCTGCCCCCACTTCTCGGCGAACGCCTGCTGCGTGGTCGGGGTGCGGTACTCGTCCTGCAGTCCCTTGATGTTGCCCGCGACCAGCGGCGTGATCCCGAGCCCCTTCACGAAGCGCAGCAGGTTGCCCTGCACACCGGGCTGGTCGCCGTCGGCACCGGTGAGCACCACGCCGGCCTTGCGGGCCCGCTCGGCCAGCAGCGGGCCGACGGTGCCATCCAGCTCCGCGTTCATGGTGACGACCGGCAGGCCCCGCTCGATCGCGGCGACCGTGACGTGCGCGCCGAACTCGACCGCGCCGGTCACGTCGACCAGCACGTCGATGTTCTCGGCGGCCAGCAGTGCGAACGCATCACCCAGGACGGCGGGCCTCCCGGCGGCGATCGCGGACTCCACCTCCGCGGTCGTGGAGACCTCGACCGGCGACAGGCCGGCCTCGGTGTAGGCGCGCACGGCGGTCGGGACGGTCCGGTTGGCGATCGCGACGACGTCCATCCCGGGCGTCGAGTTGACGATCTGGTTGACCAGGCCACGCCCCATGAACCCGGCGCCGACCAGGCCGACCCGGATCGGGCGGTCCTCCGCGGCGCGCTTGGCCAGCGCGGTGTCCAGAATGATCATCAGCGGGCCCCGCTCACGGTCGCGGCGAAGTCCGGGTTGTCCGCCAGCAGCGGCCAGTTCGCGTCCTTGTCCGAGATGTGCGCGACCTCGACCGGCCACTGCACGTCGATCGTCGGGTCGTTCCACCGCAGCCCGCGCTCGGCGCCCGGGGTGTACGGCGTCGAGACCTGGTAGATCGTCGTCGCGTCCGGGGTCAGCGTCAGGTAGGCGTGCGCGAAGTTCCGCGGCACGTACATCGCCCGGTAGTTGTCCTGGGACAGCTCGGCCCCGAACCACTGCAGGTAGGTGTCCGAGTCCGGGCGCAGGTCGACGATCACGTCGTAGATCGCGCCGCGGACGCAGCGGATGACCTTGACCTCGGCGTTGGGCTCCAGCTGGTAGTGGAAGCCGCGCAGGGTGCCCGCCTCGTGGTTGTACGAGAGGTTGCACTGGGTGATCGTCGGGTCGAGCCCGGCGTCGAGGAACTCCTGCTCGCAGAAGGCACGGGCGAAGAACCCGCGGTCGTCCTCGAGGCGCTTGAGGTCGATCAGCGCCGATCCGGGGAGCGTGGTCGGGTGGATGTCCATACCTTCAGCGTCGCCCATCCGGGCCGAAAGGTTGCATCCGCCCTCCGCATCGTGACCGGGGCAACGCAGGCCACTGCGCTCCGTGACCGTTCGGTCACGGAGTCGCCCGACCACGCTCCTCTTGCGGGGCTAACACCGTTGCGGCACCCGGCCCTGTTCGGGGATCCGGCCGACGAGATCGGGCCGATGCAGCACGTTCCGCCGCGGCCCGCCCGGAACCCACGGCGGTGGGTGGAACACCGGGAACCCACCGTCGATCTCGACGGTCCACTCGCCTTTGTGGATCACGGTGTGGTGGTGCCCGCACAACAGCACCAGGTTGGGCAGGTCGGTACAGCCACCGTGACCCCAGAACACGATGTGATGGGCGATGCACCACTGCGGCGGCACGTCGCACCCGGGGAAGGCGCAGCCACCGTCCCGCTGGGCCAGCGCCCGGCGTTGGGCCCGGTTCGCGAACCGCTGCTCGCGGCCCAGGAACAGCGGCTCCCCGGTCGAGGCCAGCACGATCGGCACCACCCGGGCGTCACACGCGAGCCGGAGTGCCGCCTCGGCCTCGATCGCGCCGGCGAGCCCGCCGTCGCCGAATCCGAGCAGCGCCCCACCCTCGCGACTGGTCAGCGTCTCGATCGGCACGGTGACCGTGACCTGCACCGGCTGCGTCGCCTCCGTGCCCAGCGCGCCGGAGCCGATCGTCCGGCGGGCGAGCTCGACCAGGCCGTCGCCGTTGCGCTCGGCGGTGGAGCGTTCATCGCGCGTGGCGTCCTCGGCCCCTTCCACGGACGGGACGGGCACGGTCAACGGCGACAGCGCGGTGCGCAGGACCGCGGCGGACTCGGCGTCGAACCATCCTCGCGCCTCCACCCCGCTCCCCTGCGGCCGCAGGGTCAACCGGTTGCGGGTGGGCCGCGGGTCACGCGGGCGCGGACCGTCCGGATCCAGCAGTGCCAGCGCACGCTTCCCCAGCTTGGCCACCGCGTCCGGATCGAGGACCCGGGCGTGCTCGACGAGGTCGGCCTCGAGCGGAGCGCGGTGCGCGTCGAGATGCGGCGGGACCGCAGCCAGCACCGACTGGATCACCCGCACGTGCTCGGCCGAGACCTCCGCCTGCGCGAAAGCCGCCGCGAGCACGGGCAGCTCGGGATCCGCCTGCCGGCCGGTGATCAGATACAGCGGCGACAGCTGCTCCGCGGCGCGCAGCCGCGCCTTCGCCGTCGGACGCGATACGTTCTGCACCGTCCGCAGCAGGTCCGGGACGTCACGGAACGCCTTCTGCTCCGCCAGGCCGCGGGTCGCGGCCTCCGCGACGAGCGGGACCATCGCCGCGGACGCCTCGTTCACCCGGCGCTGGGCGTCGGCCAGCGCGACGAGAAGCTCGTCGTCGGTGGTCCGCCACGCCTGCTGCATGCGTCCGATTCTACTCGAACAGTTGTTCGAGTCAGTGATCCAGAGGCGAGCGGCCATAAGGCTGCGACCAGCGGTGACGGCTGTCGGCGGCGATCGACGCCGGCACGAGCGAGGGCACCCTCGGGGCCCAGGGACGGGCGAGGGTGCCCTCGGGACACGCCGCCGCGGCCCGGCCCACGACCGGCGGAGAAGGCACCCCGCTCACCGGGTCTGCGCCACCTGCGGGTCGTCGGACCGGATCGCAAGCACCGCGGCTGCCAGACGCGGAATCGACGCGTCACCGGTGGAGCGGTAGCCGAACTCGGCCTAGGCCTTCCGCACCTGCGGAGATTCTCAGAAGTGTCCGCGTCCGTCGGGGACGACACCTCGCCGCGTTTGAGGATGTAGCCGGTTCCCCGCTTCTCCCCGGCCCACCACCCCGGCGTCCACTCGGCCGGACAGGGAGGATCGGGGCATGGACCTGACGCCCCAGCAGCGGGTCACGCTGACGCGGCTCGCGACCGGCCGGACGACCGCGGACACCGAACCCCGCCCCGACGTGAACTGGCTGCGCCACCACGGCCTGCTCGACGCCGACGACGCCGTCACCGAGGCCGGCCGGGCGGAGCTCGCCACGCTGCTCGACGAGCGCCGGGATCGGCCGGTCGAGCAGAAGCCCGCGGCCCGGAAGGAGCAGGTGCGGGAGGCGGTTCGCCGCTGGCGCGACGACGGGCAGCCCTGATCCGGGCGCGGCAGCCGTCCGGGGCCATGCCCGGCGGCCGTCCGGAGCAGCCGGATCACAGCCGATAGGGTCGTCGCATGTCGGCCCGCCCGGCGGCGACGACGGGCCGATCCTCGCGTGCATCGTCGGGGCGGTCGCCCCCAAGCCCTGAACCAACCCGCAAGCCCTGAACCGGGCGGCACACCGGACGTTTCCGGTCCGGAAGCTCTGCTTCCGACCGACCCCGAGTCCGGTTCCTGCAGGTCGCACGGGTCATCGACGACCCGCCGTCGTCGACCTGCGGCGGAGCGTGTGCGGCGACACCTTTGTGAGGCGACGAACAGCCACACAATGATAACGACGCGGCGCTGACGAGCGGTTCCACCACCAGCGACGTCGCCGTGCTCCCCACCACGCTCCCCACGCACCGAAAGGCTCCCATGCACCCCGACACCCCCGTCGTCATCCTCTGCGGAGGCCAGGGCACCCGGATCCGGGAGGCCAGCGAGTCCCTCCCCAAGGCCATGGTCGAGATCGGCGGCCTGCCCATCGCCTGGCACATCATGAAGATCTACCGCCAGGCCGGCTACCGCCGCTTCATCCTCTGCCTCGGCTACAAGAGCTGGGCCATCAAGGAGTACTTCCTCGACTACCGGTCCCGCTCGGCCGACTTCACGCTGTCCATGGCCGACAAGCACCGGATCGACTTCCACAACGGCGTCGACGAGGACTGGGAGATCACCTTCGCCGAGACCGGCCTGGAGGCGGCGACCGGCTCCAGGGTCCGGAAGATCGCCCCGTACGTCGACACCGAGCACTTCCTGCTGACCTACGGCGACGGCGTGGCCACCGTCGACATCGACGCGCTCGGCGCCGCGCACGAGGCGTCCGGGCGGATCGGCACCGTCACCGGGGTGCACCCGACCTCGAAGTTCGGCGAGATGCACGTCGAGGGCGAGCGGGTCGTCGAGTTCAACGAGAAGCCCACCCAGGTCACCGGCTTCGTCTCCGGCGGCTTCTTCGCCTTCCGCCGCGAGTTCCTCGACGACTACCTCGGCTCGGAGAGCGACGACGTCTGGCTCGAGCACGAGCCCCTGCAGAAGCTCGCCCGCGACGGCCAGCTGAACGTGCACCGGCACGACGGCTTCTGGTGCGCGATGGACACCTACAAGGACTTCCAGTACCTCAACGGCCTCTGGTCCGCGGGCAAGGCGCCCTGGCGGACCTGGTGAGCGGGCCCCGGTAGGCGTCGGGGACCGTCACGCTGTGTCCGCGGTCACCGGAGGATCCCGCTCCGGAGGCCGTGGACGGAGTATTTTGTCGCGCCAAGGAAAGCTCCCCAGCGCCGACGAACTTCCCAGCGCCGAACTCCCCAGCGCCGAACTCCCCAGCGCCGACGAAAGGCCCGCATGCACCCCGACACCCCCGTCGTCATCCTCTGCGGAGGCCAGGGCACCCGGATCCGGGAGGCCAGCGAGTCCCTCCCCAAGGCCATGGTCGAGATCGGCGGCCGCCCCATCGCCTGGCACATCATGAAGATCTACCGCCAGGCCGGCTACCGCCGCTTCATCCTCTGCCTCGGCTACAAGAGCTGGGCCATCAAGGAGTACTTCCTCGACTACCGCGCCCGGCTGGCGGACTTCACCCTCAACATGGGTGACGAGCACCAGATCGACTTCCACAACGGCGTCGCCGAGGACTGGCAGATCACCTTCGCCGAGACCGGCCTGGACACGGCCACCGGTGCCCGGGTCCGCGCGATCCGCGACTACGTCGACACCGACCACTTCCTGCTCACCTACGGCGACGGCGTCTCCGACATCGACCTCGCCGCGCTGACCGAGGAGCACGAGGACTCGGGCAACGTCGGGACCGTCACCGGAGTGCACCCGACTTCGAAGTTCGGCGAGATGCACGTCGACGGCGAGCGGGTCGTCGAGTTCAACGAGAAGCCCACCCAGGTCACCGGCTTCGTCTCCGGCGGCTTCTTCGCCTTCCGCCGCGAGTTCCTCGACGACTACCTGGACGACGACCCGCAGCTCTGGCTCGAGCACACCCCGCTGCAGCGTCTCGCCCGCGACGGCAAGCTCGGTGTGCACCGCCACGACGGCTTCTGGTCGGCCATGGACACCTACAAGGACTTCCAGCACCTCAACGGCCTGTGGTCGTCTGGAGAAGCTCCCTGGAAGGTCTGGTGAGCACCTGAGACCGGTGTGCGGTCGCCCCGCACACCGGCCCGTCGTCGTCCCGGGGCCCGCCCGGTCAGGACGGCGTCGAGCCGAGCGCGTCCGCCGGGTGCAGGTCGGCGTACTGCGCGACCGACCCGTTGCGCACCGCGCCCCAGAGCTGCGCCCCCTGCTCGGCGTCGAGGTGGACCACCGACTGCCCACCCTCCCGGCCGAGCCCGGTCACCGGGGCGGTCACGAACGACACCGTGGACGCCCGCAGGTCCCGGCTGCCCACCGCCAGCTGCACCAGCCCGGCGTTGGACAGCGAGTCGTCCACGCTCACCGCGTCGCCGACGCTGGTGGCGAACGCGTAGATCGCCCCCGGGTCGGTGGTCACCTTCTGCTGCACCTTGTCCAGCAGTGCCTTCATCGCGTTCTGCTGGCGGGCCGCCCGGTCCAGGTCGCCGCCCGGCAGGTCGTAGCGCTGCCGGACGTAGGCCAGCGCCTGGGTGCCGTCCAGGTGGTTCTCACCCGCCGTGAAGTCGACGCCGTCGTTGCCGGTGGTCTGCGCGACGGTCACGTCGATCCCGCCCACCGAGTCCACCAGCGACGTGAACCCGGCGAAGTCGATCACCCCGAAATGATCCACCCGGATCCCGGTCAGCTGCTCGACGGTGCCGATCAGCAGCGGCGCCCCGCCGTACGCGTACGCCGCGTTGATCTTGTTCATGCCGCGGCCCGGGACGTCCACCCAGGCGTCGCGCGGGATGGACACCACCGAGGCGCTCCGGCCGTCCGGCGCGACGGTCCCGAGCATGATCACGTCGCTGCGCTGGGAGCCGGCGTCCACCGCCGCATCCGCCCCGGCACCGGTGGTCGGCCCCGCGGCCCGCGAGTCGGTGCCGACCAGCAGGAATGTGGTGCCGCCGAAGCTCGCCGGGCGGCTGCCGGCGTCCAGGCCGCGGAAGGCGTCCGGGATCCGGGAGATGTCGTTGCCGATCGACGACGTCAGGTAGACCACCGCCCCGGCCGCGGCCAGCAGCAGCACCAGGACGACGGCGAGCAGCACCGCCAGCACCCGCCGCCCGCGCCGCTTCGGGCGCTCCCGGCGCAGTCCGGGGACGAGATCGTCGCGGCCCGGGTGCCCGGACGGCGGAACGGCGTTGCGCATCGATGTGTCCTCCCGGAACCGGGCCGGTGTGTCCGGTCCCGCCTTCTCGTCGTCAGGGGACGCGTGGCGTTACCGGAGGGTTGAGTCGGACCGGCCCGATCGGGCGTCCCGGTCACGCAACGTCGCTGATCACCGCACTTGCGAGCACCCCTCGTGATGCCCGGTCATCAGTTCTGTGGATCCACCCGCAGTCTCGCTAATAGGGCCGAGTGGAGTAGACGACAGTTCGGACAGAACGGCCGTCCGGCCGACGCGGACTGCACAGGGAGAGTTCGATGAACGCCACGCACGAGGTCCCCGCCACCGAGGCCGCCGCCACCGGGGCCCCGGCCACCATCCCGGTCGTCGACGTCCCCGCCCCGCGCACCCCGACCGAGGTCGCCGGCCCGCAGGCCCCGGCCACGCCGCCCACCGCGACCGCCGTCGAGATGTGCCGCTGCGGGCACGAGCGCGACGCCCACGAACACTTCCGCGCCGGCACCGACTGCGGTGTCTGCGGCATCGCCTGCAGCCGGTTCCACGCCCGCACCGGCCGCGGCGCCCGGTCCCGGTTGCGGGGCGTTGGACGGGTCCTGCGCCGCCCCTGACCCCCGGCGTCCGCTCGCCGGTACGCGACGACCCCGCCGTCTCCCGTGCGGCGGGGTCGTCGTCGGTCCGCGGCTTCTCAGGCGGCGGAGAGCCAGGGTTCCCAGGCCGGCAGCGGCTCGACGGCCAGCACCAGCACCCCACCACCGCCACGCCCGGGCGGGCGGGGTGTGCTCCGCAACGTCCAGCCGAGCTCCTCGATCAACCGGTCGGCCTTGCGGGCGTTGCACGCCCGGCAGGCCGCCACGCAGTTCTCCCAGCTGTGCGCACCACCGCGGCTGCGCGGGACCACGTGGTCGATCGTGTCGGCCCGCTTGGTGCAGTAGGCACAGCGGCGCGCGTCGCGGCGCAGCACGCCGGCGCGGGTCATCGGTACGGCCCTGCGGTAGGGGACGCGGACGTAGCGGGACAGCCGCAGCACCGACGGGGCGGGGAGCGAGAGGTTCTCGGAGCGGAAGGCGGTGCCCTCCAGCGCTTCCTGGAGGCACTCGGCCTTGCCGGCGAGGAGCAGGCAGATCGCGCGCTTGGAGGTCACCACGGCCAGCGGCTCGAAGCTGGCGTTGAGGAGCAGGACCCGGGAACCCTTCGGTACCGCAGCCGGGGTCGACGACGCGGTACCCGGTGCCGGGCCACAGTCCTCGACCGCCCTGAGGTCGACGGGCGCGACGTTCTCGGCACCGCTGGGGACGGGTTGTCGGTACGGCACGCGACCACCTCCGCGAACGCTCAGGTCCGTGACGTAGTCGACCATACTGAGGTCGGGTTACGCGAGCGTGATAGCGGGACCACCGCTGCCTGTCCGGACGGTGGAACCGGCCACATCGCAGCTCCGGAAACGGTTGCGCGATCCCGGGGCGGGTTATAAACGGGCCATGGACGAGAACCCGACCGGGCCCCGCTCGACCACCTGCACCTGCTGCGGGCGGCGGGACGTGCGCCGGCCGGCGGAGGTCCGCGTGACGCCCGCCGGCTCGCCGATGATCACCGCCGTCTGTCCGGAGTGCGACCTGGCCCCGGCCGAGCTGCAGGGCTGGACCACGGATCTGCTGCGCGAGGGCCGCTGAGGCTCCGAGCCGGGGACACCGCCCCACCCGGGCTCAGCCGATCGCGTCCAGCGCGCCGAGCACGTCGGCGACCAGGTCGTCGGTGTCCTCGCAGCCGCAGGAGAGCCGGACCAGCCCGTCCGGCACGGCGTCGCCCCACCGGGCGCGCCGGTCCGCGGCGGTGCGCAACCCGCCGAAGCTCGTCGTCGAGTCGACCATCGTCGTCGCACGCAGCCAGGCCGACACCGCGTGCACGTCGGGCAGGGTGAACCGAAGGACCCCGTTCCAGCGCCGCATCTGCCCGCGCGCGAGCACGTGGGCCGGGTCGTCGGCCAGGCCGGGCCAGCGGACGTCGCGCACGGCCGGGTGCTCGCGCAGCGCCACCGCCAGCGCGCGGGCGTTCTCCGCCTGCCGGGCCAGCCGCAGGTCCAGGGTGCCGAGCCCGCGCAGTGCCAGCCAGGTCTCCATCGGGCCGGGTATCGCGCCGTCGCGGGTCCGGGCCGCGCGCAGCCGCTCGGCGTGCACCGGGTCGGCCGCGCTGACGTGCCCGAGCAGCAGGTCGCCGTGCCCGGCGAGCGCCTTGGTGTCGCTGGCGACGACGAGGTCGGCGCCCAGCTCCAGCGGACGCTGCCCGAGCGGGGTCGCGGTCGTGTTGTCGACGGCGAGCAGCGCGCCGGCCTCGTGCGCCGCCGCCGCGATCGCGCGGACGTCGCACACCTCCAGGCCGGGGTTCGACGGCGTCTCCAGCAGCACCAGCCCCGGCGGGTCACCGGCGGCGATCGCCGCCGGCCAGTCCCCCGCCGTCGCGCAGTACCGGACGTCGATCCCGAGCGGCGCCAGGTCCTCGTCGGCCAGCGCCCGGGCCACGTAGTAGCCGTCCGAGGGCAGCAGCACCCCGCGGCCGGGTGCGGTGAACCCGCGCAGCACCGCGGCGATCGCCGCCATCCCGGACGGGAAGACCGTGCACGGACCGCCGTCGAGCACCCCGACCGCCGACTCGTACTCGCGCCAGGTCGGGTTGTCGGCGCGGGCGTAGAAGTCCGCACCCGGGTCGGCCTCCTCGGGCCGCCCGAGATGGAACGTGCTGGTCAGCACCGGCCCACGGTGCAGCGGGGCACCGACCGGCTCACCCTGCGGCACCCCGCCACGCACGCACCGGGTCCCGTCGCCGCCCGCCAGTCCGTTCGCGCTCATCACCGGCGCGACGCTACGCCCGTACCCCGTGAGCGGATGTCGAGGCTCTGACCGCGATAACCACTCACGGGCGCGCAGCGCCTACTCGGGCTTGGGCGCCCGGGAGATCAGCTCCTTGGCCAGCGCGGGCGCCGACATGCCCTCGTGGCACATCCGGCGGACCGCGTCGGCGATCGGCAGCTCGACGCCGTGCCGCCCGCCGAGCTCGCAGATCGACAGGCAGGACTTCACGCCCTCGGCGACCTGGCCGTGGTTGGCCTTCTCCGCCTCGGCGAGGCTGGCGCCCTGCCCGAGGTGCTCGCCGAAGGTCCGGTTCCGGGACAGCGGCGACGAGCACGTCGCGACCAGGTCCCCGAGCCCGGCCAGCCCGGCGAAGGTCAGCGGCGAGGCACCCAGCGCGACCCCGAGCCGGGACATCTCGGCCAGCCCGCGGGTGATCAGCGACGCCCGGCTGTTGTCGCCGAGGCCCATCCCGGCCGCGACGCCGACGGCCAGCGCGATCACGTTCTTGCCCGCGCCGCCCAGCTCGGCCCCGACGACGTCGGTGTTGGTGTAGGCGCGGAAGTAGCCGGTCGCGCAGGCCGTCTGCAGGGCCACCGCCCGCTCGTGGTCGGCACACGCGATGACGGTCGCGGTCGGCTCCTCCTGGGCGATCTCGGCGGCCAGGTTGGGCCCGGACACCACGGCCAGCCGGTCGCCGTCGACGCCGGTGACGTCGGCGATCACCTCGGTCATCCGCTTCAGCGTCCCCAGCTCGACGCCCTTGGCCAGGTTGGTCAGCGTGACGCCGTCCGGGATGAGGTCCCGCCAGCGCGCCAGGTTGTCCCGCAGCGACTGGGACGGCACCGCCAGCACGACGGCGTCGGCGCCGGCCAGCGCCTCCCCCGCGTCCGCGGTGGCGGCCAGCCCGCGGGGCAGCTCGACGTCGGGCAGGTAGGTCGGGTTGCGCCGGCCGGTGTTGATCGCGTCCGCGACCTCCTGCCGGCGCGCCCACAGCCGGACCTCCCGGCCGGCGTCGCCGAGCACCTTGGCGAACGCGGTGCCCCAGCTCCCGGCGCCGAGCACCGCGACGCGGCCGACGTCGTGCACCGGTTCGTTCACCGGACGGTACGGGTGGGGCACGGTCACCGGCCCGCCTCCCGCTCGTCCCGGCCGTCGCGCCGGAAGAAGTCCTCGGGTGCGGGTTCCCCGCGGACCTCGGCCAGCAGGTCGCGCACGCTTCCCATGATCAGGTCGGTCACCTCCCGCAGTACGGCGGTGTCCACCGGCCGCCCGCGGTAGGCCGACAGGTCCACCGGATCCCCGGCGCGCACCACCATGTCGGTCCGCGGGAACGGCCGGAACCGCTTACCGTAGTGGTCGTACACCTCGCGGGTACCCCAGTGCACCAGCGGCAGCACCGGGACGTCCGAGGCCAGCGCCATCCGGGCGACACCGGTCCGCGCATGCATCGGCCAGCCCGCCGGGTCCCGGGTGATCGTGCCCTCCGGGTAGATGATCACGATCTTGCCGTCGGCCAGGGCCTGGATGCCGGCGGCCAGGCTCTGCTGGGCGTCGGCGGTGTCCCGGAACACCGGGATCTGGCCGCTGCCGATCAGGATGCGGCCCAGCAGCGGCACCTTCCAGAGGCTGTTCTTGGCCAGGAAGCGTGGCACCCGCCGGGCGGTGTGCACCCACAACGAGGTGTGGATCGGGTCGAGGTAGGAGATGTGGTTGCCCACCACCAGCGCACCGCGGTCGGCCGGCAGGTGCTCCCGTCCCTCGTACCTCCGGCGCCCGGTGAGCCACCCCACCGGGTAGAACACGGCCGCGGCGAGCCCGACCCAGAATCCGCCCTTCTCGCGGGCCACCGGCGGCCTCCTCACACCGCCACCGGGGCGGATCGTCGATGGTCCCGGATCCGAGGAGATCCGGTTCGTCCCGGGGAGTCTCCCCACAACCCGCTCCGCCGGTAAACCCACCCTCCCCTTCCCGCGTTGCGGCTCCACGACGCGGGAGGGCGTGGGGTGCGACGATGGGCCGCGTGACGCTGCGGGTGGACCTGGTGGTGCCGGTCAAGCCGTTGCCACGGGCCAAGACCCGGCTGCGCGGCGCCGCGGACGGCGGCGTCGGCGACCTCGGCGCGCACCAGCGGCTGGCGCTCGCGCTGGCCCGGGACACGGTCGCCGCGGCCGTCGCCGCGACCCGGGTCCGCTCGGTGCTGGTGATCTCCTCCGACCCGGCCGTGGCGGTCGAGGTCGGCGCGCTGGGCGCCGAGGTGGTGACCGACCCGGGCCGCGGGTTGAACGGCGCGCTGCGGCACGGGGCCGGGCTGCTGCGCGCGCGGGACGCCGCGGCCGCGATCGGCGCCCTGCAGGCCGACCTGCCCGCGCTGCGCCCCGACGAGCTGGACGACGCGGTCGCGGCCGCCGCCGCGCTGTTCGCCGGCGGCACCACCCGGGCCTTCGTCCCGGACGCCCCCGGCGAGGGCACCACCCTGCTGCTGGCCGCCCCCGGGGCCGACCTGGCGCCCCGGTTCGGCGGGCCGTCGGCGTCCGCGCACGCCGCGTCCGGGGCGACCGCCCTGGACGCCGCCCGGCCCGGCCTGCGCCGGGACGTGGACACCGCCGCCGACCTCGACGCCGCCGTCCGGCTGGGTGCCGGGGACTGGACCCGGGCGGTCGTCGCGGGCCGCGACGGCGCGGGCCGCGATGCACGCGCGGCAACCGGCCGCCACCCGGACGAACCGGTCCGCTGCCCGAAGGTGTGACGCGGATCGGACCGGGCGTCGCGGATGTTCATCCGCGCGTACGGGTGTCACGTGGACCCGCGCCGTCGGCGTGCGAAACAATCAGGGGGTGAACGACGACTCCGCAGCGGATCCCGGACGGAACGGCCCGAACGGGCCTGCCCGCAGCCGCGCGGGTGGCCGGCGGGCCCCGCGCCCCGCCTCACGTCGCGTGCACACCGCGCACCACGCGGTCGCCGGCGCCCCGGCCGACGAGCGCATCCCGGCCCAGGCTTCCGGGCCGCCCGGCCCACCGGCCCCGGCGTCCGGCCCGTCGGGTGCCGCCCCGATCGCACCGCCCGCCGGGGCGACCACCCCGGCGTCCGCGGTGCCGGACGTGCTGCCCGAGGACCGCTACCTGAACCGGGAGCTGTCCTGGCTCGACTTCAACGCCCGGGTGCTCGCGCTCGCCGAGGACGACAGCCAGCCGCTGCTGGAGCGGGCCAAGTTCCTGGCGATCTTCGCCTCGAACCTGGACGAGTTCTACATGGTCCGGGTCGCCGGCCTGAAGCGTCGCGACGAGGCCGGGCTGACCGTGCGCAGCGCCGACGGGCTCACCCCGCGCCAGCAGCTGGCCCGGATCGCCGAACGCTCGCGGGCGCTGGCCCGCGCGCACGCCGACGTCTTCGCCGACGAGCTGCGCCCCGAGCTGGATGCGGCCGGCATCCACATCCGCTCCTGGGACGACCTGACCGACGCCGAGCGGCTGCGGCTGTCCGACTACTTCACCGAGCACGTGTTCCCGGTGCTCACCCCGCTCGCGGTGGACCCGGCGCACCCGTTCCCCTACATCTCCGGGCTGTCGCTGAACCTGGCCGTGACCGTCCGCGACCCGGAGGGGCGCACCGAGCGGTTCGCCCGGGTGAAGGTGCCGAACAACGTGCCGCGGCTGGTGACCGTCGATCCGCCGGAGACCGACGCGCGCGCGGGCAACAGGCACGTCACGTTCCTGCCGATCGAGGGCCTGATCTCCGCACACCTCGGCGACCTGTTCACCGGGATGGAGGTCACCGAGGTGCACCCGTTCCGGGTCACCCGCAACGCCGACCTGGAGGTCGAGGAGGACCGCGACGAGGACCTGCTGCAGGCACTCGAACGCGAGCTGGCCCGCCGCCGGTTCGGCCCGCCGGTCCGGCTCGAGGTGCTGGACTCGATGTCCGAGCACGTGCTGGAACTGCTGCTGCGCGAGCTGGACGTGGACCCGAACGACGTCGTGACCGTGCCCGGGCCGCTGGACCTCACCGGCCTGTGGCAGGTGCACGGGGTGAACCGGCCGGACCTCAAGGACGAGCCGTTCCGCCCGGCCACGCACCCGGCGTTCGCCGAGCGGGAGACCCCGCGCAGCGTGTTCGCCACCCTGCGCGAGGGCGACGTGTTGGTGCACCACCCCTACGACTCGTTCTCCACCAGCGTGCAGCGGTTCATCGAGCAGGCCGCCGCGGACCCGAACGTGCTGGCGATCAAGCAGACGCTGTACCGGACGTCGGGTGACTCGCCGATCGTGAACGCCCTGATCGACGCCGCCGAGGCCGGCAAGCAGGTCGTCGCGCTCGTCGAGATCAAGGCCCGGTTCGACGAGCAGGCCAACATCCGCTGGGCGCGCCAGCTGGAGAAGGCCGGCGTGCACGTCGTCTACGGGCTGGTCGGTCTGAAGACGCACTGCAAGACGGCGCTGGTGGTCCGCCAGGAGGGTTCGGAGATCCGCCGGTACTGCCACGTCGGCACCGGCAACTACAACCCGAAGACGGCCCGGCTCTACGAGGACATCGGCGTGCTCACCGCCGACCCGACGATCGGCGCGGACCTCACCGACCTGTTCAACTCGCTGACCGGGTACTCCCGGCAGACCTCCTACCGGAGCCTGCTGGTCGCCCCGTACGGCGTGCGGCGCGGCATCGTGCGCCGGATCGACGACGAGATCGAGGCGCACCGTTCCGGCGAGGCCGGGGCGCGGGTGCAGATCAAGGCCAACTCGCTGGTCGACGAGGCGATCATCGACGCCTGCTACCGGGCGTCGCAGGCGGGGGTGCCGGTCGACATCGTCGTCCGCGGGATCTGCGCGCTCGTCCCCGGCCGGCCGGGGCTGTCCGAGAACATCACCGTCCGGTCGATCCTCGGGCCGTTCCTGGAGCACTCCCGGGTGCTGCACTTCGCCGCCGCGGACGAGTACTGGATCGGCAGTGCGGACATGATGCACCGCAACCTGGACCGCCGGGTCGAGGTGATGCTGCGGGTGGCCGACCCGGCCCTGGCCGAGCAGCTCGGCGGGATGTTCGACTCCTGCCTGGACCCGGCCACCCGGTGCTGGACGCTGGGACCGGACGGCAGCTGGCAGCCCTCGCCCGCCGCCGGCTCCGAGAACGTCCGGGTGCGCGACCACCAGGTCGAGATGATGAACTCCCGACGCGGCCCGGCGGAGGACTGATGGCCCTGCTCAGCGGGTCGGGCGCCGTCCGCACCGACGGTGCCGAGGTCGATCCCGCGGGGCTCGCCGACGTCGTCGCGGGCGGGACGGTGCCTTACCGCCGGACGACCGCCGGCGCGCTCGAGGTGGCCCTGGTGCACCGTCCCCGCTACGACGACTGGTCGCTGCCCAAGGGCCACCAGGACCCGGGCGAGCCGCTGACCCGGACCGCGCTGCGGGAGACCGCCGAGGAGACACGGCTGGACTGCCGGCTCGGCGGCCGGCTCGGGCACGTGTCCTACGAGGTGCCCGGCAAGGGCGGGCTCAAGGTGGTGCACTACTGGGCCGCCGAGGTCGTGCACGACCACGGCTACGACCCGGCCGCCACCGGCGACGAGACCGACGAGCTGCGCTGGCTCGCCCCCGGCGACGCGGCGTCGCTGCTGGACTACCCACACGACGCCGAGCTGGTCACCCGGCTCGCCGAGGTGGGGGCGCCGGCGTCGACGGTGGTGCTGGTGCGACACGCCAAGGCCGGCAGCCGGAGGTCCTGGACCGGGGACGACGACCTCCGCCCGCTCTCCGGGACCGGGCACAGCCAGGCCGACCGGCTGGCCGGGTTCCTGCCCCGCTTCGGGCCGGACCGGCTCGTCACCGCGCCACCGCTGCGGTGCGCACAGACGATCGGCCCGCTGGCCGACAAGACCGGGCTCGGCGAACCCGTCCCCGAGCCGCTGCTGGGCGAGCACCGTTACTGGGAGGACCCGGACGCCGGGCTGCGCCGCTTCCGCGAGCTCGCCGCGGTCTCCGGCGTGTCCGTCCTGTGCAGCCAGGGCGGCGTGATCCCGGACGTCGTCGAGACGCTCCTGGACGACGCCGGGGTCGACGCCGGCGGGGTGCCCTCGCACAAGGCCAGCACCTGGGTCCTGGGTTTCGACGCCCGCGGCGCGCTGCTCTTCTCCGACTACTACCGCCGCCCGCCAGCCTGACCTACCCACGCGCCGTCCCGACGCCCACCCGTCGCTCCTCGCCCCACCGCGCGCCTCGCCGCCGTGCCGTGCGCGCCGCCGGTCGCGGTGGCTCGCGGGCTGGTCACGGACGGATGCCTGCCCGGGCTCGCCCCGTCCCGGGTCCGCTCGCACGACGGCCGGAAGCGGCCGACGTTCGTACCGCACCCGCCGGGCGTCCCGGTGCCGCAGTCGCTGATCGCACTGTCGCGCAGGTGGGGCCCCTGCCCAGGGTTCGACCCGGCCGAACTGTTGCGGCGCCGTTCCGAGCTGCCGGGCGCCCGGGGCGCGCGCGGACTGGATAGCGTCGTCGCGCTCGGGCAGGAGTTCGTCCGGTTCGATCTGGCCTACCCCGAGGCGATGCTCGCCATCGAGTACGACGGCGAGGAGCACGACGATGCGCTCGACCGGCACCGTGACCTGATGACGTCCGCCCTGGGCCGGCACACGCTGCGGCTGCTCCGCCGCGATCTCGTGGTGACCCCGGAGGCGACGACCCCCTGAGCCCAGGGTGATCGAACAGCGCTGGTGTGCCCCTGGTCGCCGCGGGACGGTCTGGGCCGGTCGGAGCTACTTCTCGGCGGCGGTGCGTCTGCGGGCGGGCTCGGCGGGGGTGTCGGTGGCGCCCGGTGCGGAGGTGTCCGGCGGGATCGCCTTCTTCGTGGCGGTGCGGCGGGCGGGGGCGGCGCCGGCATCCGCTGCGGCCGACGTCGACGTGGCTGCCCTGCCGGTCGCAGGCTTCGCCTTGCCGGACTTCGCAGCACCCGACTTCGCAGCACCCGACTTCGCCGCGTCGGACCCCGCAGCGCCGGACTTCGCAGCACCTGACTTCGCGGCCGTGGGCTTCGCGGCGGGGGGCTTCGCGGTGCCGGACTTCGCAGCGGTCGGTTTCTTCGCGGCGGCCTTCGCCGATCCGCTCGCCGTACCACCGGATGCCGTGTCGGACTTCGCCCGCGCGCCCGTGGCGGACCGGCGGGTGCTGTTGCGGGCCGCGGACGCCGGCGCCGCGGGGTCCTGCGCGGCGGGGGCCTGCGCGGCGGAGCGCGGAACCCGTTTCGGGGAGCTGGTCGCCCCGGCTGCGGCGGCGTCGCTGTCGGCGATCCGCTCCTTGAACGCGGCCCCCGGCCGGAACGACGGCACGACGGTCTCGGCGACCGGCACCGTCTCCCCGGTCCGCGGGTTGCGGGCGGTGCGCGGCGCCCGTCGACGGGCCTCGAACACCCCGAACCCGGTGAGCGTGACCGAGTCCCCGGCACCGACGGCGTCCACGATCACGTCGACCATCGCGTCGACCGCGGCCGCGGCGGAGCGGCGGTCACCGAGGCGGGCGGTCAGCGCATCGACGAGCTGAGCCTTGTTCATGGTCACGAACGGTAGGGGTACGCCGTGGCGCGCACCAGATCCGGCTGGGAGTCCGGGTCGCATACCGTCCGGCGGGACAGGTCCGTTCGGGTGGTCGTCGGCGCGGCCGCGGCCTCCGACGACCACCCGGGGCGACCTCAGACCGTCGTACGGGGCATCCGCTCGGGACGGGTGACCTCGAACGCGGTGATCGCGTCCTCGTGCCGCAGGGTGAGACCGATGTCGTCGAGCCCTTCCAGCAGCCGCCACCGCGCGTAGTCGTCGATGTCGAACGCGACGGTCAGGTCGCCGGCCTGCACGGTCTTCTCGACCAGGTCGACGGTCACCTCGGTGCCCGGCTCGTTCTCCAGCTTCTTCCACAGCAGCTCGACGTCCGGCTGGGCCACCTGCGCGGCGACGAGACCGGCCTTGGCCGAGTTGCCCCGGAAGATGTCGGCGAACCGGGACGAGATCACGACCCGGAACCCGTAGTCCATCAGCGCCCAGACGGCGTGCTCGCGCGACGACCCGGTACCGAAGTCCGGGCCCGCGACGAGCACCGACCCGCGGTCGTAGGGTTCGTTGTTGAGCACGAACGTCGGGTCCTGCCGCCAGGCCGAGAACAGCCCGTCCTCGAAGCCGGTGCGGGTGACCCGCTTGAGGTAGACGGCCGGGATGATCTGGTCTGTGTCCACGTTGGACCAGCGCAGCGGCACGCCGATGCCGGTGTGCGTCTCGAACTTCTCCATCAGTTCAGATCCTCCGGGGAGCTCAGGGTGCCGCGGACGGCCGTGGCGGCGGCGACCAGCGGCGAGACCAGGTGGGTACGCCCGCCCTTGCCCTGCCGGCCCTCGAAGTTGCGGTTCGAGGTGGACGCGCACCGCTCACCGGGGGCGAGGATGTCCGGGTTCATGCCCAGGCACATCGAACACCCGGCGGAGCGCCACTCGGCACCGGCCGTGGTGAAGATCCGGTCCAGGCCCTCCTCCTCGGCCTGGAGCCGCACCCGCATCGAGCCCGGGACGACCAGCATCCGGATCCCGTCGGCGATCGTGCGCCCGTCCAGGATCCCGGCCACCGACCGCAGGTCCTCGATCCGGCCGTTGGTGCAGGAGCCGACGAACACCGCGTCCACCGCGACCTCGCGCAGCGGTGTGCCGCCGGCCAGGGCCATGTAGTCCAGGGCCTTCTGCACCGAGAAGCGCTCGCCCTCGTCGGTGATCGCGGCCGGGTCCGGGACGGACCCGCTCAGCGGCAGCCCCTGACCGGGATTGGTGCCCCAGGTGACGAACGGGGTCAACGTGTCGGCGTCGATGTCGACGACCCGGTCGAACTCCGCGGCCTCGTCGGTCCACAGGCTCTTCCAGTCCTCGACGGCGGCGTCCCAGTCCGCGCCCGCAGGCGCGTGGTCGCGGCCGGAGAGGTAGTCGAACGTCGTCGCGTCCGGGGCGATCATCCCGGCCCGCGCGCCCGCCTCGATGGACATGTTGCAGATCGTCATCCGGGCTTCCATCGAGAGGTTCTCGACGACGTTGCCCCGGTACTCCAGCACGTACCCCTGCCCGCCGCCGGTACCGATCTCGGCGATCACCGCGAGGATGACGTCCTTGCTGGTGACGCCCGGGCGCAGGGTCCCGTCCGCGGAGTTGACGTTGATCGCCATCGTCTTGAACGGCTTGAGCGGCAGCGTCTGGGTGGCCAGCACGTGCTCGACCTCGGAGGTGCCGATGCCGAACGCCATCGCGCCGAACGCGCCGTGCGTGGAGGTGTGCGAGTCGCCGCAGACGACGGTCGTCCCCGGCTGGGTCAGGCCCAGCTGCGGCCCGACGACGTGCACGATGCCCTGCTCGGCGTGGTTCATCGGGTAGAGCCGGACGCCGAACTCGTCGCAGTTGCGGCGCAGCGTCTCCACCTGGGTGCGGGAGACCTCGTCGGCGATCGGCGCGAGCACGTCCAGGGTCGGGACGTTGTGGTCCTCGGTGGCCAGGGTCAGGTCCGGGCGGCGGACCTTCCGGCCGGCCAGCCGGAGCCCGTCGAAGGCCTGCGGGCTGGTGACCTCGTGCACCAGGTGCAGGTCGATGTAGAGCAGGTCGGGCTCGTCGCCGGTGCCCCTGCGGACCAGGTGCCGGTCCCAGACCTTCTCGGCCAGCGTGCGTGGGTGTGCGGTGCCGGTGGTCACGCTCGCCTCCTTCTTCGCGGTGGTGGGGTTCACTTCACGTCCCAGATCATGGGAAGTTAGTATCGGAACGTGGGACAGTCTAGCGGGATCGGCGTACTCGACAAGGCGGTGGGGGTTCTCCGCGCGACGGCGGAGGGCCCCTGTGGCCTGTCCGAGCTCTGCGAGCGGACCGGGCTGCCCCGCGCCACCGCGCACCGGCTCGCGGTCGGTCTGGAGGCGCACGGGATGCTGCTGCGCACGCCGGACGGCCGCTGGCACCCCGGCCCGACGCTCGGCCAGCTCGCCGGCGGGCGTCCGGACCCGCTGCTCGACGCGGCCACCGCCGTCCTGCCGCGGCTGCGCGACATCACCGGTGAGAGCGTCCAGCTCTACCGGCGCGACGGCGTCCACCGGATCTGCATCGCGCACGCCGAGCCGCCGTCCGGCCTGCGGGACACCGTGCCGGTCGGGACCCGGCTGCCGATGACCGCCGGGTCCGGGGCGAAGGTGCTCGCCGCCTGGTGCGACGCGGCGACCCAGCGCCAGATCCTCACCGACGCGAGCTACTCCGAGCGCGTGCTGATCGACGTCCGCCGCCGCGGCTGGGCGCAGAGCGTCGCCGAGCGGGAGGCCGGGGTGGCCAGCGTGTCCGCCCCGGTCCGGGACGCGGCGAGCCAGGTCGTCGCGGCGGTGTCGGTGTCCGGCCCGGTGGAGCGGATCGGCCGCCGGCCGGGCGTGCGCTGGGCGGCGGACCTCCTCGCCGCCGCGGACGCGCTGCAGCACCGGCTCGGTTGACCCCGGTCGGTGGTCCGGGCCCCGGGACGGGCCACTACCGTGGAGGGGTCCGGCATCTCGCCGGGTGCGGGGGACGCATGCAGCGCACACCGGGAACAGCGCCAGCGGTGTGAGCATCACTACCGGGGAGACGATGGGCTACCTGCTCGGGATCGACGTCGGCACGACGAGAACGGCGGCGGCGGTCAGCCGGACCGGCAGCCACGGCCATCCGGAGATGGTCACGCTCAGTGACCGGTCGGTCGACATCCCGTCGGTGGTCTACGTGGCGGCGGACGGGTCGCTGCTGTTCGGCGACGCCGCCGAGCGCCGCGCGTTGACCGAGCCGGACCGGGTGGCGCGGGAGTTCAAGCGCCGGATCGGTGACCCCACCCCGATCTCGATGGGCGAGCACTCCTTCACCCCCGAGGAGCTGTGCGCGCTGCTCACCGAGCACATCGTCGAGCTCGTCGGCCGGGTCGAGGGCGGCCCGCCGGACCGGGTGGCGGTGACCCGTCCGGCGTCCTGGGGCGGGCACAAGCAGGACCTGGTCGCCGGGGCGCTGGCCGCCCGCGGTCTGACCGTCAGGTTCCTGGCCGAGCCGCAGGCCGCCGCGCTGCACTACGCCTCGAACGAGCGGGTCGAGCCGGGCGCCACGGTCGCGGTCTACGACCTGGGCGGCGGCACCTTCGACGCCGCGGTCGTCAGCAAGGAGGCCGCGGGCTCGGTGGACACCGGCGGCACGGTGATCGGCGGGACGCTGTTCACCCTGCTCGGCCGGCCGGACGGCGTCGAACAGCTGGGCGGCGCGGACTTCGACCAGGCAGTCCTGGACCACGTGCGGGAGGCGGCCCCGCAGGCGTTCTCGGAGCTGGCCGACAACGACCCCGACGCCTGGACGGCGATGGCCCGGCTGCGCCGGGACTGCCGCGAGGCCAAGGAGGCGCTCTCCGCCGACACCGAGGTGTCGATCCCGGTGTGGCTCGGCGAGGTGCGGACGACGGTCCGGCTGCACCGCAGCGACTTCGAGGAGCGGATCAGGCCCCGGCTGGACGAGTCGGTGGAGGCGCTGCAGCGCACGATCGCCTCGGCCGGGCTCGCCGGGTCCGGGCCGTCGGTGGTCCTGCTGGTCGGCGGTTCGTCACGGGTGCCGCTGGTCGCGCAGCTGGTGTCGGCCGAGCTCGGCCGCCCGGTGCAGGTCGACGCCGACCCGAAGAACGCCATCGCCAAGGGCGCGGTGCTCGCGCTCGGCCCGGCCGCCCCGGTCGCGGCCCCCCCGGGCACCGGTCAGCACGGTCCGGGGACCGGCGCTGCGGCCGCCGGCGGTCTCGCCGCGGGTGGCGCTGCTGCGGGTGGCGCTGCTGCCGCCGGTGGCGTCGCCGGGAGCGGTCCGACGCTGGCCCCGGACCCGGGCCCGCTGCCCTGGGAGACCGGCGAGCCGGCGACCGACCGGCTCGCCGCGGGCGACCCGCGCACCGCGTACCTCGATACCGGCGGCCCGCACGCCGATCCACCGACCGATCGGCTGCCGGTCGTCCCGGGCCCCTACGGCGGGCAACCGGGGACGGCCGTGTACGCCTACCCGGACTACGACGACGCCACCGCCGTCTCCCCCCACCGGCAGCCCGCCGGCCGGTCGCCGGCATTGCTGATCGGCGCGGGCGGGGTCGTCGCGGCGCTCGCCGTGGTCGGTGCCATGGTCTTCTGGCCGACCGAGCGCACGGCGGGCAACGCGACGCCCGAGCTGCCGGCGATGCCGACGACCTCGGAGGCGCCACCCACCACCGAGACCTCCGCCCCGGAGACCAGGACCCCGGAGACGACGCGGGAGCGGACCAGCACACCGCGGACGACCTCCGAGGTCGTCCCGCCCCCGCCGCCTCCGCCGCCGGTGGAGACGCCGACGACCCCGCCGCCGTCGACCTCGAGCGACGACCCGCCGCCGACGACGCCGAGCGACGACCCGCCGCCGACGACCTCTCCCTCCAGTACTTCCTCGAAGACTTCGACTCCCAAACCCGGCCCCCCGCCCTGACCCCCAGGCCGTGGGCGTGCCACCCGGTCCACGTCCCCACGCACGACGAAGGCCCCTGCTCCGAGTGGAGCAGGGGCCTTCGTAAGTAGTCCCGACGGGATTTGAACCCGCGCTACCGCCTTGAGAGGGCGGCGTCCTAGGCCGCTAGACGACGGGACCAGGACGACCGGCATCGATCCCGAATCCGGATCACTGGCCGCGATCCGGAACGCGATGGCATCTCGCGTGGTAGTCCCGACGGGATTTGAACCCGCGCTACCGCCTTGAGAGGGCGGCGTCCTAGGCCGCTAGACGACGGGACCGAGAACGAGATGATGCCGATGTCAGAAAACGGTGACACGATGGTCAACGGTTTCCGCTGGGGTACCAGGACTCGAACCTAGACTAACTGAACCAGAATCAGCCGTGCTGCCGATTACACCATACCCCATCGAAAATCGAGCCCCGCAGTCGAGCAAGTACTGTCGACCACCTGCTCGGAGCGGACCTCGATCTCCGTGATGCCAGTACTCTAACCCATGCCCTGAGCACGTCGGACACCGGCCCCCAGCCGGGCCAGCGACCGGTCGCGGCCCAGCAGTTCCATGCTCTCGTAGAGCGGCGGGGAGACCGTCCGGCCACTGATGGCGACCCGGATCGGGGCGAACGCCTTGCGCGGCTTGAGGCCCAGCCCGTCGACCAGCGAGGCCTTCAGCGACTCCTCGACGGCGGTGGCCGTCCAGCCGGGCAGCTCGGTCAGCCCGTCGAGGGCGGCCCGCAGCACCGGCTCGGCGTCGGCGGTCAGGTTCTTGGCCGCCGCGTCCTCGTCCGGGGCGAAGCTCTCCTCGTCGCGGAGCAGGAAGGCCAGCATCCGCGCGGCGTCGGAGAGCACCTGGCTGCGCTCCTGCACCAGCGGGGCCGCCTCCGCCACCAGTGCCTGCTGCTCCGGTGTGGGTGCGTCGCCCACCACGCCCTCGGCGTGCAGGTAGGGCAACAGACGGGCCGCGAAGTCACCCGGCTCCAGCAGCCGCAGGTGCGCGGCGTTGATCGCCTCCGCCTTCTTGGCGTCGAACCGGGCCGCGTTGCCGGAGACCCGGGAGACGTCGAACGCGCCGACCATCTCGTCGAGGGAGAACACGTCCCGGTCGTCGGCGATCGACCAGCCCAGCAGCGCCAGGTAGTTGAGCAGGCCCTCCGGGACGAAGCCGCGGTCGCGGTAGTGGAACAGGTTCGACTGCGGGTCCCGCTTGGAGAGCTTGCGGTTGCCCTCCCCGGTGACCAGCGGCAGGTGCGCGTAGGTGAAGGGCCCGTGACCGATGCCGACCCGCGCGAGCGCCTCGAGCAGCGCGATCTGCCGCGGCGTCGAGGCCAGCAGGTCCTCGCCGCGCAACACGTGCGTGATCTCCATCAGGGCGTCGTCGACCGGGTTGGTCAGCGGGTAGAGCGGGGTGCCGTCGCCGCGGGCCAGCACGAAGTCGGGCACCTGGCCGGCCCGGAAGGTGATCTCACCGCGGACCAGGTCGGTGAAGGTGATGTCGCGGTCGGGCATCCGCAGCCGGTATACCGGGGCGCGGCCCTCGGCCCGGAACGCGGCCTTCTGCTCGTCGGTGAGGTCGCGATCGGCGTTGTCGTAGCCGAGCTTCGGGTCGCGGCCGGCCGCCCGGTGCCGGGCCTCGTTCTCCTCCGCGGAGGAGAACGACTCGTAGACCTCGCCGGCGTCGATCAGCTTCCGCAGCGCGTCGGCGTAGATCGCGCCGCGCTCGCTCTGCCGGTACGGCCCGTGCGGACCGCCCTTCTCGACACCCTCGTCCCAGTCCAGGCCGAGCCAGCCCAGCGCGTCGAGCAGGGCGCTGTACGACTCGTCGGAGTCGCGGGAGGAGTCGGTGTCCTCGATCCGGAACACCAGCCGGCCACCGTGATGGCGGGCGTGCGCCCAGTTGAACAGCGCGGTGCGGATCAGTCCGACGTGCGGGGTACCGGTCGGTGACGGGGAGAACCGCACCCGGACCTGGGCTGGAGTACTCATGGTGGGCCCAGCCTATCGGCCCCGCTCCCGGCGCCCTGTACGCGCCGGTGCCCGATGGGCCAAGGTGGGATTCCCGTCGCGGCGCAGCGAGGCGCCGCGAGACTCACCACAGAAAGGGACCCACGTGTTCCAGCTGACCGCCCTGTACAACCACCCCGAGGACCCGGCGGCCTTCGACAAGCACTACGACGAGGTGCACGCGCCGCTGGCGAAGAAGCTGCCGGGCCTGCAGCGGTTCACGGTGAGCCGCCCCGCCCCCGGCCCGGACGGCGCGAAGCCCGCCTACCACCTGGTCGCGGTGCTGGAGTTCGCCGACGCCGCCGCCTTCCAGGCCGGCATGGCCGGCGCGGAGGGCCAGGCCGCCGTCGCGGACATGGAGAACTTCGCGGGCGCCGGCGTGACGATGCTGACCGGCCAGTCGGAGCAGGTCTGACGACCCGTGAGTGGTTATCGCGGCCTGGACCGCGATAACCACTCACGGGCGCGCAGCGCCCACCTCGCGCGAGGACACCAGCGCGGCCAGGCGGTCGCCGATCGACGACGTGTTCCCGGTCGCCGAGTGGTCGCGGGTGGCGAGATCGAAGGCCACCGCGGCCTCGATCCGCCGGGCCGAGTCGGTGTGGCCGAGGTGGTCGAGCAGCAGCGCCACCGAGAGCACCGCGGCCGTCGGGTCGGAGATCCCCTGCCCGGCGATGTCCGGCGCGGAGCCGTGCACCGGCTCGAACATCGACGGGTTGACCCGGCTCGCGTCCAGGTTGCCGCTGGCCGCCAGCCCGATCCCGCCGGTGACCGCGGCCGCGAGGTCGGTGAGGATGTCGCCGAACAGGTTGTCGGTGACGATCACGTCGTAGCGGCCCGGGTCGGTGACCATGTGGATCGTGGTCGAGTCGATGTGCTGGTAGGCGACCGAGACCTCGGGGTACTCCAGCGACACCTCCTCCACGATCCGCGACCACAGCGCGCCGGCGTAGGTCAGCACGTTGGTCTTGTGCACCAGCGTCAGGTGCCGGCGCGGGCGGCGCTGGGCACGGGCGAACGCGTCCCGCACGACCCGCTCGATGCCGAACGCGGTGTTCTGGCTGACCTCGGTGGCGATCTCGTGCGGGGTGTCCTTGCGGAGCAGCCCGCCGGTACCCACGTAGGGGCCCTCGGTGCCCTCCCGCACGACCACCATGTCGATCTCGGGATTGCCGGCCAGCGGACCGCGCACCCCCGGGTAGAGCCGCGCCGGGCGCAGGTTCACGTGGTGATCGAGCTCGAACCGCAGGCGCAGCAGCAACCCGCGCTCCAGGATGCCGCTCGGAACCGAGGGGTCGCCGACCGCGCCCAGCAGGATCGCGTCGTGCTGCTTGACCTCGGTCAGCACCGACTCGGGGAGCAGCTCGCCGGTGGAGTGCCACCGGGCCGCGCCGAGGTCGTACTCGACGGTCTCCACGTCTCGGGCGACCTCGCCGAGGACCTTCAGCGCCTCGTTGATGACTTCCGGGCCGATGCCGTCACCGGGGATGACCGCAAGGCGCATGACCTCGTCCTCTCGTCGTATTGCTGGCCGCACGCTACCGCCTGCCGACGCTGGGTCATCGCCTGGCCACCCGGTGGGGGGTTCACGGTCGGGTGAGGCGTGTGCCCGGCGCGGTCGAACCGGCCCGCACCCCCCGGCTCGGGGCCGTTTCCGCCCGTGCCACTCACTCGCGACCCCGCGGACGGCCGCCACCCGTTCCGGTGACGCCCGCGTTGCCCAGCCACCCCCACACACCCCTTACGCGGTGTGGAGGGTGAGTGTCAGCCGTCGAACGAGATCAGGCGGGTGGTGCGGGCACCGACCGAGGCGCCGATCGGCTCCAGCACGGCCGGGTCGATGTGCCGGTCCACGCGCAGCAGCATCAGCGCGTCGGTGCCCTCGGTGGTCTGCGAGATCTGCGCGGCCTCGATGTTCACCGCGGCCTCGCCGAGCAGCGACCCGACCCGGCCCATGACGCCCGGCCGGTCGGTGTACTCCAGCAGCACGACCTCGCCCTCGGCGCGCAGGTCGAAGTGCCGGCTGTTGATCTCGACCAGCTTCTGCACCTCGGCCCGGCCGGTCAGCGTGCCGGAGACGGTGACCGACTCGCCGTCCGGCATCGCGCCGCGCAGCTGCACGACGCTGCGGTGGTTCGCGCTCTCCGGAGTGGTCGTCAGCTCGACGGTGACGCCGCGCTCCTCGGCCAGCTGCGGGACGTTGACGAACGTGACCTGGTCCTCGACGACGTGTGTGAACACGCCACGCAGCGCGGCCAGACCGAGCACCGCGATGTCCTCGCCGGCCAGCTCACCGGCCACGTCCACGGTGATCGAGGTGGGTGTGCGCCCGGCGACGGCGTGCAGCGTCGTACCCAGCTTCTGCACCAGCGGCAGCCACGGCCGGACCTCCTCGCCGACCGCGCCGTGGATCTGCACGTTCACCGCGTCCGGCACGAACTCGCCGGCCAGCGCGAGCTGCACCGACCGCGCGACGTCGGTGCCGGCCCGGTCCTGCGCCTCGGCGGTGGAGGCGCCCAGGTGCGGGGTGACGACGACACGCTCCAGTTCGAACAGCGGGCTGGCGGTGGTCGGCTCGGTGACGTAGACGTCCACGCCGGCCCCGCCGACGTGCCCGGAGCGCACCGCCTCGGCCAGCGCGTCCTCGTCGATCAGGCCGCCGCGGGCGGCGTTGACGATCAGCACGCCCGGCTTGGTGATCGCCAGCTGGTCCTTGCCGATCAGGCCGAGGGTCTCCGGCGTCTTCGGCAGGTGGATCGAGATGAGGTCCGCGGTGCGCAGCAGCTCGTCGAGCTCCAGCAGCTCGATGCCCAGCTGGGCGGCCCGGGACGGCGCGATGTAGGGGTCGTAGGCGACCAGCTTCACGCCGAACGCGGCGAGCCGCTGCGCGACCAGCTGGCCGATCTTGCCGAGCCCGACGACGCCGAGCGTCTTGCCGTTCAGCTCGACGCCGCCGTAGGCGGAGCGCTTCCACTGGCCCAGGCGCAGGCTGGCGTCCGCGGCCGGGATGTGCCGCGCTGTGGCCAGCAGCAGCGCGACCGCGTGCTCCGCGGCCGAGACGATGTTCGACGTCGGCGCGTTCACGACCATGACCCCACGGGACGTGGCGGCCGGTACGTCCACGTTGTCCAGCCCGACCCCAGCCCGGGCGACGACCTTGAGCCGGGTGGACGCGGCGAGCGCCTCGGCGTCGACCTGGGTCGCCGAGCGCACCATCAGGGCGTCGGCGTCGGAGAGCGCCCTGAGCAGCGCCGGGCGGTCGGTGCCGTCCACCTGGCGGATCTCGACGCCGTCGCCCAGCAGCTCGACCGCTGAGGACGCGAGCTTCTCGGCGAGCAGGACGACGGGACGGGGCTGGTCGGTGGCGACGGTGCTCACGGTGTGAAGGTGCTCCCGGGATCGGGTGGTGGTCCTACAGGGTGTCGGGCTCCCGCCCATCCTAGAGCTGTCCGGCGTCGTCGCCAGGGCCAGAGGATTCCGCCTTCGCACCGCGCCCACGGAGAATGGCCGGCCCGTCGGACCATGTCTCGCCCCGGCACGGGTGCCCACGTCATCGAACTGCCGAGTTCGCGCAACGGAAGCCCGTGTTGCAGTCCGCCCGTCGGCCTGATCGTGCCTCCGCTCATCGGCATCGCCGTGGTGCTCTCACGGCTCGCGGCCTGCGACCTCATGCTGGTGATGGCCGGCGCCGCCACGAGGAGGTTCCGGCGCAGCGAGTTGGGGCTCATGGGCGGCGACGTCGCCTTCCTCGCGATCTTCGCGTTCCTCGCCCGGGAAGGTTCGCGCTCGCCCCGGTGCCGGGCGACGCCGGGCCGGAACCGGCCCGCGATCTCTCATGCGGGAGACTGGCTGACCGGACGGGGTCCGCACGGCACACTGTGTCGAGGAGGTGACCGTGCACCCGTCCATCGAGCGAGTCCGCCCGGACATCGAGGCTCTGTGCTCCCGCCTCGGCGTCCGCCGGTTGGAGCTGTTCGGATCGGCCACCGGTCCCGACTTCGACCCCGCGCACAGCGACGTCGACGTCGTCGTCGATCTCGGTCCGGCTGTCCCGGAGCGGTTCGATGTTTACTTCGATCTGAAGGACGGGTTGGAGAGGCTGCTCGGCCGTCCGGTCGATCTCCTCGTCGACGACGCCGTCGTCAACCCGTACGTCCGCCGGGCGATGGACCAGCAACGTGTCGCCGTCTACGGCGCGTGAACCGCGGGCGCTCCTGTGGGACGCCCGACGCGCAGCCGGCCTCGTCGAGGATTTCGTCCGTGACCACGCCCTGGACGACTACCGCGACGACGTGCTGCTCCGATCAGCTGTCGAGCGGCAGTTCGAGATCATCGGCGAAGCGTTGAATCGGCTGTCCAGGCAGTCTCCAGATCTGGCAGACCGCGTTCCCGACCTGCCACGGCTGGTCGCCTTCCGAAACATCCTGATCCACGGCTACGCAGTGGTCGACGACACCATCGTGTGGGACGCCGCGACCCGCCGCTTGCCCGGCCTCATCCGGCGTCTGGACGGACTGCTCGCGGAGCACTGAGATGCGCGAAACCCCCGCCCGGTGTGCCGGTGCGGGGGTTTCACGTTGCCTGCGCCCGAGGGGGTGCGCCCGGGGTCAGGCGTCCGCGGGCCATCTCGGCCCGCGAGCCTCGTCCAGCCGGGCGCGCCCGGCGGAAGATCAGCTCCCGGAGTCGTTCCGGGGGGCTCGGATCACGTGGCCTTCTCTCCGACCCAGCTCATCAGGCCGCGCAGCTTCTCACCGACCTGCTCGATCTGGTGCTCCTGACCGGCCCGCTGCAGCTTGGTGAAGTTCGGACGGCCCGCCTCGTCCTCGGCGACCCACTCGCGGGCGAAGGTCCCGTCCTGGACCTCCTTCAGGATCGCCCGCATGTTGTCCTTCACCGCCGGGGAGATCACCCGCGGACCCCGGGTGAGGTCGCCGTACTCGGCGGTGTCCGAGCAGGAGAAGCGCTGGTTGGAGATGCCGCCCTCGTACATGAGGTCGACGATCAGCTTCAGCTCGTGCAGGCACTCGAAGTAGGCGATCTCCGGGGCGTACCCGGCCTCGACCAGCGTCTCGAACGCGTACTGCACCAGCGCCGACGTGCCGCCGCAGAGCACCGCCTGCTCGCCGAAGAGGTCGGTCTCGGCCTCCTCGGTGAAGGTGGTCTCGATGACGCCCGCGCGGGCGCCGCCGATCCCGGCCGCGTAGGAGAGGGCGAGCGCCTTGGCGCTGCCGGAGGCGTCCTGCTCGACCGCGATCAGCGCCGGGACGCCCTTGCCGTCCACGAACTGGCGGCGGACCAGGTGGCCCGGGCCCTTCGGGGCGACCATCGCGACGTCGATGTCCGCCGGCGGCTGGATGAGGTCGTATCGGATGTTGAAGCCGTGACCGAAGAACAGCGCGTCCCCGGGCTTCAGGTTCGGCGCGATGTCCTCGGCGTAGATGAAGCGCTGCTTGGTGTCGGGCGCGAGGACCATGATCAGGTCGGCCCAGGCGGACGCCTCGGCCGGGGTGACGACCTCGAGGCCCTCGTCGGCGGCCTTCTGCCGGGACTTGGAGCCCTCCGGCAGACCGATCTTGACCTCGACCCCGGAGTCACGCAGGGACAGCGAGTGCGCGTGTCCCTGCGAGCCGTAACCGATCACGGCGACCTTGCGGCCCTGGATGATCGACAGGTCGGCGTCGGCGTCGTAGTAGATGTTGACACTCATGACTGCAGGAACGTTCCTCTCGGGGGTTGGATGGCGAGGTCTGTCTAACGGACGGCCGCGGCCGTGATGGAGCGGGGGCCACGCCCGACCGCGACCATCCCGGACTGGACCATCTCGCGGACCCCGTAGGGCTCGAGCATCCGCAGCAGGGCGTTGAGCTTGTCCGCGGTGCCGGTGGCCTCGACCGTGACCGCCTCCGGGGAGACGTCGACGACCTTGGCGCGGAACAGCTGGACGGTCTCGAGCACCTGGCTGCGCACGGTGGCGTCGGCCCGGACCTTGACCAGCAGCAGCTCGCGCTGCACCGAGACCGAGGGCTCCAGCTCCACGATCTTGATCACATGCACCAGCTTGTTCAGCTGCTTGGTGACCTGTTCCATCGGGAGCTCGTCGACCTCGACGACGATCGTCATCCGGGAGACGTCCGGGTGCTCGGTCGGCCCGACCGCCAGCGAGTTGATGTTGAACCCGCGGCGGGAGAACAGCCCGGACACCCGGGCGAGGACCCCCGGCTTGTCCTCGACCAGGACCGAGAGGGTGTGCAGCTCGCTCACGTGTCGTCCTCCGAATCGGACAGTGCCTGCTCGGTCACGTCCGCGACGTCGTCGATCGACGCGGCGAGGTCGTCGTTGTCGAACTCGGGCCGGATGTCCCGGGCGACCTTGATCTCGTCGTTGCTGGTGCCGGCGGCCACCATCGGCCACACCTGGGCGTCCGCACCGACCACGAACTCGACCACCACCGGCCGGTCGTCGATCTCCATGGCCTGCCGGACGACCCGGTCGACGTCCTCCTTGGACTCGACCCGCAGGCCCGCGCAGCCCATGGCCTCGGCCAGCATCGGGAAGTCCGGGATGCGCAGCTTGTGGGTGTTGAGGTCGGTGTTGGAGTACCGCTCGCCGTAGAACAGGTTCTGCCACTGCCGGACCATGCCCAGGTTGCCGTTGTTGATCACGGCGACCTTGATCGGGATGCCCTCGATGGCGCAGGTGGCCAGTTCCTGGTTGGTCATCTGGAAGCAGCCGTCGCCGTCGATGCACCACACGACGGTGTCCGGCTCGCCGACCTTGGCGCCCATCGCGGCCGGGACCGCGTAACCCATGGTCCCGAGCCCGCCGGAGTTCAGCCAGGTCCGCGGCTTTTCGTAGCGGACGAACTGCGCCGCCCACATCTGGTGCTGCCCGACACCCGCGGCGTAGATCGCGTCCGGGCCGGCGATCGCGCCGATCCGCTCGATCACGTACTCCGGCGACAGCGCGCCGTCGACCGGCTCGGTCCAGCCGAGCGGGTAGCGGTCACGCAGCCCGCCCATCTGCTTCCACCACCCGGACAGGTCCGGCGCGCCGAACTCGGCGCGGTCGGCCCGGACGGCCTCGACCAGCTCGGTGAGGACCTCCTTGCAGTCACCGACGATCGGCACGTCGGCGCGCCGGTTCTTGGAGATCTCGGCCGGGTCGATGTCCGCGTGCACGATCTTCGCGTCGGGCGCGAAGCTCTCCAGCCGGCCGGTCACCCGGTCGTCGAACCGGGAACCGAGCGCGATCAGCAGGTCGGAGCGCTGCATCGAGGCGACGGCCGCGACCGTCCCGTGCATCCCGGGCATGCCCAGGTGCTGCGGGTGGCTGTCCGGGAACACGCCGCGCGCCATCAGCGTGGTGACCACCGGAGCGCCGGTCAGCTCGGCCAGCTCGCGCAGCTCCCCGGCGGCCTCCGCCTTGAGGACGCCACCACCGACGTAGAGCACCGGCTTCGACGACTCGCGGATCAGCCGGGCGGCCTCGCGGATCTGCTTCCCGTGCGGCCGGGTCGTCGGCCGGTAGCCGGGGAGCTGAAGCTCCGGGGGCCAGGAGAACGTGGTCTGCTCGGTCAGCACGTCCTTCGGGATGTCCACCAGGACCGGGCCGGGCCGTCCGGTGGACGCCAGGTGGAAGGCCTCGGCGATCGCCCGCGGGATCTCCGTCGGGTCGGTCACCAGCACGTTGTGCTTGGTCACCGGCAGGGTGATGCCGGTGATGTCGGCCTCCTGGAAGGCGTCGGTGCCGATCAGCGCGCGGGTCTGCTGGCCGGTGATGGCCACCAGCGGCACCGAGTCCATGTGGGCGTCCGCGATCGGGGTGACCAGGTTCGTGGCCCCCGGCCCGGACGTCGCCATGCAGACCCCGACCTTGCCGGTGGCCTGCGCGTAGCCGGTCGCGGCGTGCCCGGCGCCCTGCTCGTGCCGGACCAGGATGTGCCGGACCTTCGTCGAGTCCAGCAGCGGGTCGTAGGCCGGGAGGATCGTCCCGCCCGGAAGACCGAACACCACCTCGCAGCCGATCTCCTCGAGCGAGCGCACCAGGGACTGGGCGCCGGTCATCGGCTCGTCGACGATCCGCGGGCCGGGCACGGTCGCATCGGTGCGCGCCGCGGCCGGGGAGTCGTTCCGGGACGGCGCCGCGGTCCGCCCGGGCGGCGGGCCCGGCTTGGGACCGGCGGTGCCGGATCGGGAGGGGACGGTGGTCATCTGGGTCTGCCTCGCTGGAGATGGTGTCGATCAGATGCCGGACATGAGCTGTGCTGAACACACTGTGCTGTGTTGGACATAAAAAAGCCCCCGCCGCCCGGTGCTCCGGGCTCGTGCGAGGGTGAGCGCGTCGTCGTCCGAGTACTGGAGACTCAGGCGGCGGCGCGCCCGGGAATTACGAGGAGTCGAACGACGGACATGCCGTGACGCTAGCACGCAGCGGTCGCGCGACGTCAATCGGTCCGACCCCTGCGTGGCCGGGATCGCACCGCCCGGCGGTGTCACACTGGGGGCTGTGCGCAGCATCGACGACTCCACCCCACCGGTCCGGGACGAGGGCCGTCAGGTCCACGACGGCCGGCGACGGCTGGTGTTCAAGCCGTCCCGGCTGAACATCGCGGCGACGCTCGTCGTCTGCGTGGGCGCGCTGCCGCTGCTGCTCACCGTGCCGTTCTTCTGGCTGGCCCTGCTGCTCCCGCTCGCGGTGATCGGATGGGTGCTGCGGGTGCGCACGACCGTGGATCCGGACGCCGTGACGATCCGGTCCGCGACCGGCTCACGCACCCTGGCCTGGGACGACGTCCGGGGGCTGAAGCTGGGCAGGCGGTCGTCGGTCAGCGCGGTGCTCGCCGACGACGGTGAGGTCGTGCTGCCCGCCGTGCACGTGCGGGACCTGCCGGTGCTGGCCGCCGCCAGCGGCGGACGCTTCGCCGACCCGGCCGGGGACGTCTGAACGTTCCGGATCACGAGGGCGCGTACGGTTGTGGACAACCAGCACGCGGTCGTCCCCGGGGGCGCGACCCACCCCGCCGGCACCGCCTGCTGAGCCGGGGCCCGCGCCCACCACCTCCGCGACGCGCCCACCCGGTCCGTCAGCACGCATCCGTCCGACACCGGCTGGAGAACCGACCACATGCCCGCCCTGCGTTCCCGCGTCACCACCCATGGTCGCAACGCCGCCGGAGCGCGTTCGCTCTGGCGCGCGACCGGCATGGGCGACGACGACTTCGGCAAGCCGATCGTCGCGATCGCCAACTCCTACACCCAGTTCGTGCCAGGCCACGTGCACCTCAAGGACATGGGCGACCTGGTCGCCGGTGCCATCACCGAGTCGGGCGGGGTCGCCAAGGAGTTCAACACGATCGCCGTGGACGACGGCATCGCCATGGGGCACGGCGGGATGCTCTACTCGCTGCCCTCGCGCGAGATCATCGCCGACTCCGTCGAGTACATGGTCAACGGGCACGCCGCCGACGCGCTGGTCTGCATCTCGAACTGCGACAAGATCACGCCCGGGATGCTGAACGCCGCGATGCGGCTGAACATCCCGACCGTGTTCGTCTCCGGCGGGCCGATGGAGGCCGGCAAGGCGGTCGTCGTCGGCGGGGTCGCGCAGGCGCCCACCGACCTGATCACCGCGATCTCGGCGTCCGCGTCGTCCGAGGTGGACGAGGCCGGTCTGTCCGAGGTGGAGCGTTCGGCCTGCCCGACCTGCGGGTCGTGCTCGGGCATGTTCACCGCGAACTCGATGAACTGCCTCACCGAGGCACTGGGACTCTCCCTCCCCGGCAACGGCTCCACGCTGGCCACGCACGCCGCGCGCCGCGAGCTGTTCCTGAACGCCGGGCATACCGTGATGGACCTGGCAACCCGCTGGTACCGGGACGACGACGCGTCCGCGCTGCCGCGCAACATCGCGACCCGCGAGGCGTTCGAGAACGCGATGGCCCTCGACGTCGCCATGGGCGGCTCGACCAACACCGTGCTGCACATCCTCGCCGCGGCGCAGGAGGGCGAGATCGACTTCGACCTCGCCGCCATCGACGCCGTCTCGCGCCGGGTGCCGTGCCTGTCCAAGGTCGCGCCGAACTCGGACTACCACATGGAGGACGTGCACCGGGCCGGTGGAATCCCGGCCATCCTGGGCGAGCTGTGGCGGGCCGGGCTGCTCAACTCCGACGTGCACACGGTGCACTCCCCGTCCATGGAGCAGTGGCTCACCGAGTGGGACGTCCGCTCCTCGGGTCCCTCGCAGACCGCGGTCGAGCTGTACCACGCCGCGCCGGGCGGGGTCCGGACCACGCAGGCGTTCTCCACCGAGAACCGCTGGTCGTCGCTGGACACCGACGCCGTCGGTGGGTGCATCCGGGACCTCGAGCACGCCTACTCCGCCGACGGCGGCCTCGCCGTGCTGCGCGGGAACCTCTCCACCGACGGCGCGGTGATCAAGACCGCCGGCATCCCGGAGGACATCTGGGAGTTCGAGGGCCCGGCCGTGGTCCTGGAGAGCCAGGAGGACGCCGTCTCGGCGATCCTGCGCAAGGAGATCACGCCGGGCGACGTGCTGGTCATCCGCTACGAGGGCCCGTCCGGCGGGCCGGGGATGCAGGAGATGCTGCACCCGACGGCGTTCCTCAAGGGCGCCGGCCTGGGCAAGGCCTGCGCGCTGATCACCGACGGCCGGTTCTCCGGCGGCTCGTCCGGCATCTCGGTCGGGCACATCTCCCCGGAGGCCGCCGACGGCGGCGCCATCGGTCTGGTGGAGAACGGGGACCGGGTCCGCCTCGACGTCCGCGCCCGGTCGCTGGAGCTGCTGGTCGAGCCCGAGGTCCTCGCCGACCGCCGCGCCAAGATGGAGGCCTCCGAGCGCCCGTGGCAGCCGAAGGACCGCCAGCGCACGGTGTCGAAGGCCCTGCGCGCCTACGCCCACATGGCGACCAGCGCCGACACCGGCGCCGTCCGCCGCCTCCCCTGAACGTGCTTCACACCCCTTCGCTGCTCCTCGCACCCGTTACAGCAGGTGTGCGGAGCAGCGAAGGGATGTGAGGCGTTAGGTTCGGGGCATGGGCATCGGAACGCGCACGCTCGGGTCACTGACCGTCTCGGCGCAGGGGCTCGGCTGCATGGGAATGTCGCAGAGCTACGGGGCCGCCGACGAGTCCGAGTCGATCGCGACGATCCACCGGGCTCTCGAGCTCGGCGTCACGCTGCTGGACACCGCGAACGTCTACGGCGACGGCGCCAACGAGGAGCTCGTCGGCCGGGCGATCGCCGACCGCCGCGACCGGGTGGTGCTGGCGACCAAGTTCGGCATCGTCCGCGACGCCTCCGGGAACCAGGCCGCCCGGGGCGACCGGGAGTACGTACGGCAGTGCGTCGAGGAGTCCCTGCGCCGGCTCGGTGTCGACCACATCGACCTCTACTACCAGCACCGGGTGGACCCGGACACGCCGATCGAGGAGACCGTCGGCGCGCTCGCCGACCTGATCGACGAGGGCAGGATCCGGCACTACGGCCTGTCCGAGTGCGGCGCGGAGACCGTGCGACGCGCGCACGCGGTGCGCCCGCCGGCCGCGGTGCAGTCGGAGTGGTCGCTGTGGACCCGCGGCATCGAGGACTCCGTCGCCCCGGTGTGCGCTGAGCTGGGTATCGGGATCGTGCCGTTCTCCCCGCTCGGGCGCGGGTTCCTCACCGGGGCGATCACGTCGGCCGGACAGCTCGGCGAGGGCGACATGCGTAAGAGCCTCCCCCGGTTCTCCGACGACAACCTGGCCGCGAACCTCGCGATCGTCGAGGCGCTGACCGCGATCGCCGAGCGCCGCGGGGTGACGGCCGGGCAGCTCGCGCTGGCCTGGGTGCAGAGCCGCGGCGAGCACGTGGTGCCGATCCCGGGGACGAAGCGGCGCCGCTACCTGGACGAGAACGTCGCCGCCGCGTCCCTGGAGCTCACCGACGACGAGCTGACCGAGATCGAGGCGGCCGCGCCCGCGTCCGCGGTGGCCGGCGAGCGGTACTCGGCGCACCTGCAGCGCAACGTCGGCCGCTGACCCGGCGCCTGGTCCCTCGGTCACCGGCCCAGCGCCCCACCCAGCTCGTCGAGCGCCGCGGACACGACCCGGACCATGGACGCCACCCGGTCCGGGCCCTGGTGCTCGGCAGCGAACGGCAGGTACTGCACGTGTGCCTGCACCCGGGCCCACGCCGCCTCGGCGGCGATCATCCGGGGCGGGTCGGGTGCGCCGAGCGCGGCGTGCAGGGTCTCCCGGTAGAGGTCCGGGACGGCGCCGGCGGGCGCGTCGGCCGGGCCGTCGGCGGGCGGGGCACCCAGCACGACGCAGTCCAGCGAGCCGGGCGCGACGCGCGCGTTCCCCCAGTCCAGCAGCACCGCACCATGCGGTCCGGTGTGGATGTTCCCGCGGTGGGCGTCGCCGTGGCAGAGCGTGCGGGGCAGCGCGCCGAGCGCGGTGGCGATCCGGTCGTCGTCCGCCCAGGCCCGGACGGCGGCATCGGCATCGAGAAGCGCCGGTCCGGCGTCGGCGTCGGTCCCGCTCCGGTCCGCGGCCGCCCGCAGCGCGTCCGAGGCGACGTCGCACAACCGCGCCCACCAGGCCGGATCGACGACCGGGACGCCGCGCGGGCGGTTGCGCCGCCAGTGCGCGTGCACCAGCGCCAGGGTGCGCCACACCTCGTCCGGCACGGGTGCCCCACCGGGGAGCGGACCGCCCGGGACGTGCTCGAGCAGCACCCAGCCGTCACCGGAGGCGAGCATCCGCGGCAACCGGACCGGGCCGTTCACCACGGCCGCGGCCCGCATCGCCGCGGCCTCGGTCGGGCCGGTGCGCTTGAGCACCACGGCCGAGCCGTCGTCCAGGTCGATGCGTTCGGTACCGCCGGAGCCGTACCCGCCCGCCAGCGGCTCGCGGCCGGTCACCCCGACCTCGTGGCGCAGCCGCTTGCGCAGGGGCCGCAACCAGGCGTCGTCGGGAACCCGGGTCACCGGCGCAGCACGAACACTACGAGCAACGCGACGGCCACCCCGACGACCAGCGCGAGCAACGCCCACGGCAGCGGCCGGCGCTGGTAGGTGCGGCCGGCGTCGAGCGCGATCCGGCCGGCCCCGGCGAACACCAGGGCGGCGACGCCACCGGCGAGCAGCACGTGCAGCTCGAGCGAGTTCGGGCCGTCCGCGGCGAACAGCGGCACCGCCGGCTGCCCGGCCGGGCCCAGCGACAGTGCGATGGCGACGATCTTCGTGGCGAGCAGTCCCGCCGCAGCGAACGGCGTCAGCAGCCCCAGCACCAGCAGCGCGCCGAGTACCAGCTGCCCGACGCCGAGCACCCAGGCCAGTGGCGTCGCGAAGGCCGTGAACCCCAGCCCGGCCAGCGCGTCCGCGGTGCCGGCCGGGCCGAGCCCGCCGAGCAGCCCGAACACCTTCTGCGCGCCGTGCGCGGCGAACACCCCGCCGATCACCACCCGCAGGATCAGCAACCCGATGTCCGACGAGATGTGCGCCGGGACCGGGAGGCGCTCGGACCGCGTCGTCCGCTCGGGAGGTTCGTCGCCGGAGATGCTGCCCCAGTCGTACTGCTGCGTGGGCCCGCTCATGACCCCGAACCCTAGCGGCGGGAGACGGTGTGCCCTGCGGGTCTCCCCGGGCGCGTCCCCCGGGATCTCAGTAGGCGCCGGTCACCAGGTTCGGGGGCTGCTCCCCCTGGACGAACACGGCGAGTTGTTCGGCCGCGACCCGGTACGCCCGCCGCATCGCCAGCGGCACGCTGCCACCCACGTGCGGGGTGAGCAGCAGGCCCGGCGCGGAGAACAGCGGGTGCGCCGGCGGCAGCGGCTCCGGGTCGGTGACGTCGACGGCCGCCCGGATCCGGCCGGACTGCAGCTCCGCGAGCAGCGCGTCGGTGTCGCAGACCGGGCCGCGCGCACCGTTGACCAGCACCGACCCGTCCGGCATCGCGGCCAGGAACCCGGCGTCGACCATGCCGCGGGTCTCGTCGGTGAGCGGGACGATCAGCACCGTCGCGTCGTGCCCCGGGAGCAGCGCGGGCAGCTCGTCCCAGCCGTGCACTCCCGCCCGCGCGGTCCGGCCGACCATCGTGATCTCGACGTCGAACGGCTCCAGCCGGGCCTTCGTCTTCTCGCCGACGTCCCCGGCCCCGACGATGAGGATCTTCTTCCCGGCCAGCTCCTCGGTCTGGTGGTAGTCCCAGGCCCCCCGGTCCTGGGCCCGGACGAACCGGTCCAGGTGTCGGTAGACCGCGAGCAGCACCGACACCACCCACTCCGCGGTCGCGCCGCCGTGCGCGCCGCGGCCGTCGGACAGTGCGACGCCCGCGGGCAGGTTCCCGATCCACGCCTCGGCACCCGCGGTGAGCAACTGGACCAGCTCCAGCTCCGGCATCCCGCCGGTCAGCTTCAGCGCATCCGAGTTCGCCAGGAACGGCGGGACCAGTGCCCGGGCGGTCCCCGCCTCGTCCGGCAGCGGCCGGTCCGGGTCGTAGACGACCGGTCGCAGGCCGTCCACCTCGGACAGGATGGCGGCTCCCTCGTCGTGCGGGACGAGGACGGTCACGGGTGCGTTCGCTCCGTCGGTGCTCACGCTTCCGGACCGTACTCACCGGGCACTCACCCCGCGGCCCCTAGCCTGGACGATCGTGAAGGCCCGCCTGCTCGTCCGGCTCGCCGCACTGGCGGCTCTGCTGGTGCTCGCGGGTGGCTGCGCGACGTTCCCGGACGAGGGGCCGCGGGACTGGCGGCCGCAGGCCGAGGGCGAGGGCGAGCTCGGCGGCCCCCCGCAGATCGCGCCGCCCCGCGAGGAGCCGCAGCCGCCACCGCAGCAGCCCGCGCCGCAGCAGCCGGGCGGCGACGCCCCGCCCGCCCCGTGCGAGGACCCGGACCCGCAGGTCGTCGCCTCCTGCCTGGGGCCGGTCGGCGCGGTGGCGGTGCTGCCCCAGGGCGACCGGGCGCTGGTCGCCGAGCGCCGCACCGGCCGGGTGCTGCAGGTCGAGCGCGGCAAGGACCCGCAGCCGGTGACGACGGTGCCGGTCGACCCGAGCACCGGGATCACCGGCCTGGTGCTCTCCCCCGGGTACGCCGAGGACCGCCTCGTCTACGCGCTGGCCGGAACCCCGCAGGGCGGGCAGGTGCTGCGGCTGGCCCCCGGCGAGCCGCCGAAACCGGTGCTCGGCGGGCTGCCTCCGGTGGGTGCCCTCGCCGTCGACACCGACGGCTCGTCCTTGCTGGTCGCGACCGGCGCCGGGCAGGGCCCGCTGGCCGGCGCGGTGCTGCGGATCGACACCCTCGGCCGGCCCGCCGCCGGGAACCCGGACCCGGCCTCGCCGGTGCTGGCCCGCGGGCTGACCGCGCCGGGCGGGGTGTGCGTCGACCCCGCGAGCCGGACGACCTGGGTGACCGACCGCGCCCCGGGCCGCGACCTGCTCTACAAGGTCGGCCCCGGCTCGCTCGGGGCGCCCGCCTGGACCTGGCCGGAGCGTCCGGGGGTCGGCGGCTGCACGGTGCTGCCGGGGACCGTGGTGGTCGCGCAGAGCAGCGGGAAGGCGCTGTTCATGCTGACGCCGGGGCGGGACGGCGGCTTCACCGGAGACCCGAAACCGGTGCTTCAGGACACCTACGGCGCGATCGGCTCCGCCACCCTGGCCCCGGACGGCCTGCTCTGGCTGGGCACCGTGAACCGGGACACCGTCTCCCCCGGTCCCACCGACGACCGGGTGATCCGGATCCAGCCCCCCACCGGCGGCGGCGGTTCGGCGGCGTAGCGCCCGTGAGTGGTTATCGCGGTTCTGGCCTCGAAAACCACTCACAAGCCACTCAACCATCCACAGACAACGAACTCGCGGGTCCGCGGCCGCGAAACGGCACGACCCTCTGAGGATGCGCACCGACCGCAGGGCAGTTCCGCCACGGATCGTCGAGGACGGCCGCATCGACGACTGGTTCCGGCTCGTCGACGTCCAGGCGGGCATGGTGCACGTGAACCAGCTGGCCGAGTTCGGCGTGACCTGGGCGGCGACCCTTGCCCAGGTGGAGGGGAACCGGTGGAACGGGTTCGTCCGCTCGGTCTACGCAACCTTCACCGGCCCGCTCCCCCGCGAGTCGACGATCTCCGGCGCGTTGCTGTACGGCGGTCCGGCCGCGATCCTGAGCCACCGGACGGCCGCCGAGGAATGGGGCTTGGTCCCGGCCGAGCCCGGTGGCCCGGTCCACGTCACGGTGCCGTACACGTCGTCGGCGACCAGTCAGCACGGTCTCGTCGTCGTGCACCGGTCCCGCGCGCACCGGCACATCGTGGTCGCGACGGTTCCGCCGCGGACCTCCTCCGCGGACACCGCGATCGACCTGGCCGTCGAGGAGGACGACGCCGTGGCCGCGCGACTCGTGCTGTTCCGGTTGCTGACCGACTCGCGGCTCCGTCTCGCGGACGTCGAGCGGCGGCTCGTCGAGCGGCCGCCCCGCCGTTACAGGCGCGCGCTCCTCGGAGCGATCGCGTTGGTCCGGGACGGGGTGCACTCGGCGCTCGAGGAGCTGTACCTCACCTCCGTCGAGGAGGCACACGGCCTCCCGGCCGGCGAACGTCAGGTGCCGTTCTCGGTGGACGGGCAGACCCTCTGGGAGGACGTCACCTACGACCGGGCCGGGCTGCCCCTCACCGTGCGGCTCGACGGCCGCACCCACCTTCGGAGCAACGTGGCCTTCCGCGACCGCCGCCGGGACAACGCGGCCGAGCTGGCCGGGCGAGCACGGCTCACGTTCGGGTGGCGGGATCTCTCGGCCGATCCGTGCGCCGCCGCCGAGGACGTCGCCCGGGTCATGCGGCGGCTGGGGTGGTACGGGCCACCGGCCGCTTGCGCGGCCTGTGGCCCCCCGTGAGTGGTTATCGCGGTCAGGACCGCGATAACCGCTCACGGGCAGCTTCGCTGCACCACCAGCTCCTTCACGCGCTTGGCGTCGGCCTGCCCGCGCGTCGCCTTCATGACCGCACCGACGATCGCGCCGGCGGCCTGGGTCTTCCCGCCGCGGATCTTCTCGACGACGTCGGGCTGCTCGGCCAGGGCGGCGTCCACGGCGGCGATCAGCTCGCCCTCGTCGGAGACGACCTTCAGGCCGCGGGTGGCGACGACCTCGTCCGGCGAACCCTCGCCGTCCAGCACTCCGTCGACGACCTGGCGGGCGAGCTTGTTGGTCAGCTCCCCGGACGCGACCAGCTCGATCACCCGCGCGACCTGCGGCGCGGTGATCGGCAGGTCGGCGAGCTCGAGCTCACGGGTGTTGGCCTGCTGGGCGAGGTAGGCGACCCACCAGGAGCGGGCCTCCTGGGACGGGGCGCCCGCCGCGACGGTGGCCTCGACCAGGTCGAGTGCACCGGCGTTGACCAGGTCGCGGATCTCCTCGTCGGAGATCCCCCACTCGTCCTGGATCCGGCGTCGCCGCTCCCAAGGCAGCTCCGGCAGGGTGCCGCGCAGCTCCTCGACCCACTCCTGCGACGGCGCGATCGGGACCAGGTCGGGCTCCGGGAAGTACCGGTAGTCCTCGGAGGTCTCCTTGCGACGCCCCGCCCGGGTGTGCCCGGTCTGCTCGTCGAAGTGCCGGGTCTCCTGGACGATCTCGCCCCCGGCGTCGAGCACACCGGCCTGCCGGCTCATCTCGTGCCGGACCGCGCGCTCGACCGACCGCAGCGAGTTCACGTTCTTGGTCTCGGTGCGGGTGCCCAGCTGCCCGGACCCCGACGGGGAGAGCGAGAGGTTCACGTCGGCGCGCATCGAACCCTGGTCCATCCGGACGTCCGAGACACCCAGGGACTTGATCAGGTCCCGGAGCGCGGTGACGTAGGCGCGGGCCACCTCCGGGGCGCGGGCACCGGTGTCCGGGACCATCTTCGTGACGATCTCGATCAGCGGCACGCCGGCCCGGTTGTAGTCGAGCAGCGAGTGGTCGGCACCGTGGATCCGGCCGTCGGCGCCGCCGACGTGCAGTGACTTGCCGGTGTCCTCCTCCATGTGCGCGCGCTCGATGCCGATCCGGACGACCTCGCCGTCGTCCAGGGTCAGGTCCAGGAACCCGTCGACGGCGATCGGCTCGTCGTACTGGCTGGTCTGGAAGTTCTTCGGCATGTCCGGGTAGAAGTAGTTCTTCCGGGCGAACCGGCCCCAGGGGGCGATCGAGCAGTTCAGCGCCAGGCCGATCCGCATCGCCGACTCCACCGCGGCCCGGTTGACCACCGGCAGCGCTCCCGGCAGGCCCAGGCAGACCGGGCAGACCTGGGTGTTCGGCTCGGCGCCGAACTCCGTCGGGCAGCCGCAGAACATCTTGGTGTTCGTGGACAGCTCCACGTGCACCTCGATGCCCAGCACCGGGTCGAACCGGGCCACGACGTCGTCGAACTCGACCAGCTCCACGGACGCGGTCATGCCGTCACCTCCGGAACGCGGGCGATCAGCGGACCGCCCTCGTCGGCGTCGCGGGCGGCCTCGAACGCCGCCCCGACGCGGTACATCACGGCCTCGCCGAGTGCCGGCGCCATCACCTGCAGCCCGGTCGGGAGACCGTCGGACAGCCCGGACGGCACCGACATCCCGGCCACCCCGGCCAGGTTGGTCGGGATCGTGGCCAGGTCGTTGAGGTACATCGCCAGCGGATCGTCGACCTTGTCCCCGATCGGGAAGGCAGAAGTCGGCGTCGTCGGCGACACCAGCACGTCGACCTGGGAGAACGCCGCCGCGAAGTCCCGGCTGATCAGCGTGCGGACCTTCTGCGCCTGGCCGTAGTAGGCGTCGTAGTAGCCGGACGACAGCGCGTAGGTGCCGAGCATGATCCGGCGCTTCACCTCGGGGCCGAAGCCCTGCTCGCGGGTGTTCGCCATGACCTCCTCGGCCGAGCGCCCCTCCGCGGCGCGCAGGCCGTAGCGCATGGCGTCGAACCGGGCCAGGTTCGACGACACCTCGCTGGGCAGGATCAGGTAGTAGGCGGCCATCCCGTACTCGAAGTGCGGGCAGCTCACCTCGACCAGCTCCGCGCCGAGCTTCTCCAGGCTGCGCAGCGACGCCTCGTAGGCGGCACGCACGCCCGGCTGGTACCCCTCGCCACCCAGCTCACGCACGACACCGACCTTCAGCCCGGACAGGTCACCGGTCGCGCCCTGCCGCGCCGCCGCGACGACGTCGGCGACCGGCCGGTCGATCGAGGTCGAGTCCCGCGGGTCGTGGCCGCCGATCACCTCGTGCAGCAGGGCCGCGTCCAGCACGGTGCGCGCGCACGGCCCGGCCTGGTCCAGCGACGACGCGCAGGCCACCAGCCCGTAGCGGGAGACCCCGCCGTAGGTCGGCTTGACGCCGACGGTGCCGGTGAACGCGGCCGGCTGCCGGATTGAGCCGCCGGTGTCGGTGCCGATCGCCAGCGGCGCCTCGTAGGCGGCCAGCGCGGCCGCGGAGCCGCCGCCGGAACCGCCCGGCACCCGGGTGGTGTCCCACGGGTTGCGGGTGACCCCGTACGCCGAGTGCTCGGTGGAGGAGCCCATCGCGAACTCGTCCATGTTGGTCTTGCCGAGGATCGTGATTCCGGCGGCGCGCAGCCGCTCGGTCACGGTCGCGTCGTACGGCGGCCGCCAGCCCTCGAGGATCCTCGAGCCGCAGGTGGTGGGCATGTCCGAGGTGGTGAAGACGTCCTTGAGTGCCAGCGGCACGCCGGCCAACGACGACGCGGGCCGCTCCCCGGCCGCGATCCGCTCGTCGACCGCGGCGGCCGAGGCCAGCGCGGACTCGGCGCCGACGTGCAGGAACGCGTGCACCCTCGTGTCGACGGCGGCGATCCGGTCCAGGTGGGCCTGCGCGGCCTCGACCGCGGAGACCTCGCGCGCGCGGATCTTCTCCGCGAGGTCGGCGGCGCCCAGCCGGGTCAGCTCTGCTCTGCTCACTGTCCCTCCCCCAGGATCCGCGGCACCCGGAACCGGCCCTCCTCGGCGGCCGGCGCACCGGCCAGCGCCTGGGACTGGTCGAGGCCGGGGCGGCGCTCGTCGGGCCGGAAGACGTTCTCCAGTGGGACGGCGTGCGAGGTCGGCGGGATGTCGCCCGCGGCGACCTCCCCGACCCGGGCCACCGACCCGATGATCACGTCGAGCTGGCCCGCGAAGGTGTCCAGCTCCTCCTCGGTGACGGCCAGCCGGGCCAACCGGGCGAGGTGTGCGACCTCGTCCCGGGTGATGACCCCGCCGGAAGCGGGGGAATCGGCGGTCATGCCCCTCCTCGGGTGGTTCGGCTCGCTGCGGGCCCGGCGGCTGCGGTCGTCGACGACCTCCGGCGGCCGGCGCCGGCCCGCTCGACACACCGGCCCGACACCCACGACGGGGTGTGTGCACCGGTGTGGGGCCAGTCTATTCCCGCCGGTCCCGGGCCCGGCCGCCGCCCGGGGCCGTCCGGCCCCGGCGCGCCACCACCCGTCGCCGGGGAGCTGATGACCCTCGGGGTGCGGGGGTGGCAGGATCACGGTTCCCGCCCGGACCGGACGCGGCCGCACACACCGTCGGCGTCGTGTCCGGCGCCGAGCCGCGCCGTCCATCGCGTCCCCACCGTCCGTCAATGAGCCGTCTGCCAGTCAGCCGTCCGCCAGTGAGAGGAACCGCCCGTGTCGTTCCTGCTCCGGGTCATCCTCCCGGACAAGCCCGGAAACCTCGGCGCCGTCGCCTCGGCACTCGGCGGGGCCGGTGCGGACATCCTCAGCGTCGACGTCGTCGAGCGCGGGGACGGGCAGGCGATCGACGACCTGGCGGTGGAGCTGCCGGCCGGGCGCCCGCCGGACGTGCTGATCACCGCGGCCGAGTCGGTGCCCGGGGTGAGCGTCGAGTCGGTGCGTCCGCACACCGGACAGCTCGACACCCACCGCGAGCTGGAGCTGCTCGACGAGATCTCGGGCCACCCCGGGCGCGGTCTGGACCTGCTCGCCGAGGAGGTCCCGCGGTTGTTCCGAGCCGGCTGGGCGCTGGTCGCGGTCAGCGAGGACGGGCGCTCCTACCGGATCGCCGAGTCGACCGCCGCGCCGGAGACCCGCACCGGCGACCTGCCGTGGCTGCCGCTGGACCGCGCCGCCGCGCTGGACGAGACGCACTGGGTGCCCGAGCCGTGGCGGGCGATGGACACCGAGCTGGCCGCCGCACCGTTCGGGACCGGCACCCCGCCGAAGACCCTGGTGGTGGGACGCCCGGGCGGCCCCGTCTTCCGTCCCTCCGAACTGGCCCGCCTGGCCCACCTCGCCGGGATAGTCGCCACGGTCCTGAAGGCCTGACCCCACGCCCCAGCCGCGTTGTGGAGCCGGAACGCGAAATCGGGGGTGGGACGGACGGGTGTGAGGGGGCGGACGCGGAGTGTCAGACGCGGATGCCGAGGGCGGTGCGGACGAGGTCGTCGTTGCCGGTGGCGAGCCAGCCGTCCGGGCGGACCAGGACGTCCTCGAAGCCGATCCGGGTGTCGATGTTGACCCGGGTCGCGTACTCGAGCACCGACCAGGCGCCTTCCTCCTCACCGTGCAGCAGCACGGGAACCGGCGGCTGGCCGAGCGCGCGCAGAATCCGGATGCCCTCGGCGACGGCGGTCTCCGGGTCGGTCACGGTCGACTCGGCCAGCACCCGGCGGGTACCCGGCGGCAACCCGTTCTGGCGCAGGGTGACGGCGTCGCCGCTGGTCCAGACGCCGAGCTCGACCGCGATACCGACCGACCAGGCCGCGGCGCACACGTCGGTCCAACCCTGCTCGTGCACGTTCACCCCGCAGACATCCGGCTTGCCGGAGCCGAGCCGCCCCCAGGCCAGGACGGTCTGGATGCGCTCGTGCGGGTCCGGCTGGATCCACCGCCCGGTCGGGACACCGATCTCGACACCCGGCGCATCCTGCCGGATCAGCGCCACCACGTCCCCGACCACGGCGGGCTCGATCGTCTCCTGGCCGTCGTCGTCGCGCGGGTGCACGTGCACCGAGGCGACGCCGAGCCGGGCGACGGCGCGCGCATCGCGAGCCAGGTGCCGGGGCAGAACCGGGAGGGCGGGGTGCGCATCCGCCGGTCGTGACCCGTTCAGCACCGCCTGCAGCACCGTGTTCCTCCGCTTCGCACCCGTCCGGTACGGGACGGCCGGCGGCGCCGGGTCCCGATTCGACGAGAGTAGGCGGTGCGGACCGGGCGGGAGCGGCGGACGCGCCCGCACGGACGGGGCATCGCCGTCCGGCACGCGGGCAGCGCCGGGCGGGGACACACCCGGTGAGCGGACGGTCACGCGCGGCGTGCCGCGCCCATCCGGCTCACCCGGCCGCGGCCCGCTCCCGCGCCGCGTCCGGGCCGCGCTCGAGCAGCAGCCGGAAGCCGTCCTCGTCCAACACCGGGACGCCGAGCTCGACCGCCTTCTCGTACTTCGACCCCGGCGCCTCACCCGCGACCACGAACGCGGTCTTCTTCGACACCGACCCGGCGGCCCGCCCGCCGCGGGCCATGATCGCCTCCTTGGCCTCGTCCCGGGACCAGGTCTCCATCGACCCGGTGATCACGATGGACATGCCCTCCAGGAACCGCGGGACGGACTCGTCGACCTCGTCCTCCATCCGGACCCCGGACGCCCGCCACTTCTCGACGACCTCGCAGTGCCAGTCGACGCTGAACCAGTCCCGCACCGCGGCGGCGATCGTCGGACCGACACCGTCCACCCCTGCGATCGGGGCCAGTGCCTCGGCCACCGCCTTCGCCCGTGCACGGGCCGCGGCCTTCTCGTGCTTCTCGGCCTCGGCCTCGGCCGCCGCGGCGTCGGCATCCCCCCCGGCGGCGGCGTCGGTGTCCCCCTGCGCGGCGGCATCCTCCTGCACCTCGGCGTCACGGTCCCCCTGCGCGGCGGCATCGGCACCCTCCTGCGCGGTGCCGACGCCGGGCACCGGGTCCTCCTCGCCGGCCGTCCCGTCCGAGACGATCTCCACCCCGGCCGCCTCGGTCCCCACCCTGGCCCGCGCCGCCGCCTGCTCCAGCGCCTGCATCGAGCCGAACTCCCGGCCCAGTGCCTGCGCCGCGGTCGGCCCGACGTGCCGGATCGACAGCCCGACCAGCACCCGCCACAGCGGCCGGTCCTTCGCGGACTCCAGGTTGGTCAGCAGCTTGTGGCCGTTGACCGTCAGCTCGCCCTTCTGGTTGCGGAACAGCTCGGTCCGCAGGAGATCGTCCTCGGTGAGGGAGAAGACGTCGCCCTCGTCGGTGAGCACCTCCGAGGTGAGCAGCGCGACGGCCGCCTCGTATCCCAGGCCCTCGATGTCGAACGCGCCGCGTCCGGCCACGTGGAACAGCCGCTCCCGCAGCTGGGCGGGGCAGGAACGCGCGTTCGGGCAGCGCCGGTCGACGTCACCGGCCTTCTGCCGTACCAGCGCGGTGCCGCACTCCGGGCAGTGCGTGGGCATCACGAACGCGCGCTCGGAACCGTCCCGCACGTCGGTGACCGGGCCGAGCACCTCCGGGATCACGTCGCCGGCCTTGCGGATGACTACCCGGTCGCCGATCAGCACGCCCTTACGGCGGACCTCGTCGGCGTTGTGCAGGGTCGCCATCTCGACCGTCGACCCGGCCACCTTGACCGGCTCCATCACCGCGAACGGGGTGACCCGCCCGGTGCGGCCCACGTTGACCTGGATGTCGAGCAACCTGGTGGTGGCCTGCTCGGGCGGGTACTTGTAGGCGATCGCCCAGCGCGGGAACCGGGACGTGGCGCCGAGCCGGCGCTGCAGCGCGACCTCGTCCACCTTCACCACGACACCGTCGATCTCGTGCTCGACGTCGTGCCGTTGCTCGCCCCAGTGCCCGACGAACCCGATTACCTTGTCGATGCCCTGCAACACCCTCGTCCGCGGGGAGATCGGCAGGCCCCAGGCGACCAGCGCGTCGTAGGCCTGGGACTGGGTCCGCGGGGTGAACCCGTCCCGCCTGCCGAACCCGTGACAGATCAGCTTGAGGTTGCGCGAGGCGGTGACCCGCGGGTTCTTCTGCCGCAGCGAGCCCGCCGCGGTGTTGCGCGGGTTCGCGAACGGCTCCTTGCCGGCGTCGACCAGCGAGGCGTTGAGCCGGTCGAAGTCCTCCAGCCGGAAGTAGACCTCGCCGCGCACCTCGACCAGCTTCGGGACCGGGAACTCGTCGGTCCCGGTCAGCGTGACCGGCACCTCGTCCAGGGTGCGCATGTTGAGCGTGATGTCCTCGCCGGTCCGCCCGTCACCCCGGGTCAGCGCGCGGGTGAGCGTGCCGTCCTCGTAGAGCAGGTTCACCGCCAGGCCGTCGATCTTGAGCTCGCAGAGGTAGTGCAGGTTCTCCCCGGCCTCCCGGGTCACCCGCTCCTGCCAGGTACGCAGGTCCTCGGCCGAGAACGCGTTGTCCAGCGAGAGCATCCGCTCCAGGTGGTCGTACGCGGTGAACTCGGTGGAGAACGTGCCGCCGACCTGCTGGGTCGGCGACTCCGGCGTCACCAGGTCCGGGTGGGCCTCCTCCAGCGCCAGCAGCTCGTGCCACAGCTCGTCGAACTGGCCGTCGGAGACGACCGGGGAGTCCAGCACGTAGTACCGGAACTGGTGGTCGGCCACCTCGGCGGCCAGCTGGGCGTGCCGCTCGCGGGCCTGCCGGTCGGACTGGGAACTCACGACGGGGAGGTTAGCCGCGACCCCCGACAGCGACCGGGCGGGAACGGTCCCGCGCGCCTACCGTGACGGTCATGGACGACGCCACGGTGGAACTCGCGCACCGGATGTTCGACCTGGCCCGGGACGGGTCGTCGGAGCTGACCGCCTACCTGGAGGCCGGCGTTCCGGTGGAGATCACCGATCCGAAGGGCGACACCCTGCTGATCCTGGCCTCCTACTACGGCAACGACGCGCTCGTCGCCGACCTGCTCGCCCGCGGGGCCGACCCGAACCGGACCAACGACCGCGGCCAGACCGCGATCGCGGCCGCGCTGTTCGCCCGCTCGGCCGAGTCGGTGACCGCGTTGCTCGAGGCCGGCGCCGACCCGCACCACGGCAGCCCGTCGGCGTGGGCGACCGTCGAGCACTTCGACCTCCCGGACATGCGAGAGGTACTGGAGCGGCACGCGCCGTCCGGCCGGTAGGCTGCGGATCCGGAGCCGGACCACGGGCGTGGCGGAAACCGTCGGGGGTCGCACCTATCCTGGACACCGTGACCGCCCCGCAGGACGCCAGAGCCACCCGCGTACTCGGCGAGACCGCGCGCCGGCGCACCTTCGCCGTCATCTCGCACCCGGACGCCGGCAAGTCCACCCTCACCGAGGCCCTCGCGCTGCACGCCGAGGTCATCGACTCGGCGGGGGCGGTGCACGGCAAGTCGGGCCGCAAGGGCGTCACGTCCGACTGGATGGAGATGGAGCGCGCCCGGGGGATCTCGGTGTCCTCGGCGGTGCTGCAGTTCGCCTACCGGGACTGCGTGATCAACCTGCTGGACACGCCGGGCCACGGTGACTTCTCCGAGGACACCTACCGGGTGCTCGCCGCGGTCGACGCGGCGGTGATGCTGCTGGACGCGGCCAAGGGCCTCGAGCCGCAGACCCTCAAGCTGTTCGACGTCTGCCGCTCCCGCGGCGTCCCGGTCGTCACCTTCGTGAACAAGTGGGACCGGCCCGGCCGCGAGGCCCTCGAGCTGCTGGACGAGGTGGAGCAGACCATCGGGTTGCGGCCGATGCCGCTGACCTGGCCGCTCGGGATCGCGGGCGAGTTCAAGGGCCTGATCGAGCGCGAGTCCGGCGCCTACACCGCGTTCAGCCGAGCGGCCGGCGGCGCGACCAAGGCCACCGCCACCGAGGTGGACGCGGACACCATCGCCGCGCAGGAGCCGCAGTACTGGCAGGCCGCGCAGGACGAGCTGGGCCTGCTCGACGAGATCGGCGCGGACTGGGACGAGAAGGACTTCCTGGCCGGCATCGCGACGCCGGTGCTCTTCGGGGCGGCGCTGTCCAACATCGGCGTCGCCCGGTTGCTGGACTCGCTGGTCGACCTGGCTCCCGCCCCGGCGCCGCGGCCGGACACCGAGGGGCACGACCGGCCGCTGGACGCGCCCACCTCCGGGCTGGTGTTCAAGGTGCAGGCCGGGATGGACAGGGCGCACCGGGACCGGATGGCGTTCCTGCGGATCTGCTCGGGCCGGTTCGAGCGCGGCATGGTGCTCACCCACGCCACCACCGGAAAGCCGTTCGCCACCAAGTACGCCCAGTCGGTGTTCGGCAACGAGCGCAGCACCGTGGAGGAGGCGTTCCCCGGCGACATCGTGGGCCTGGTGAACGCGACCGCGCTGCGCCCCGGCGACACGCTCTACGCGTCCGGGCCGGTCGAGTTCCCGACCATCCCGGCGTTCGCGCCGGAGCACTTCGCGGTCGTCCGCGCCCGGGACGCCGGCAAGTACAAGCAGTTCCGCAAGGGTATCGCGCAGCTCGGCAACGAGGCGGTCATCCAGATCCTGCGCTCGGACCTGCGCGGTGACCAGGCGCCGGTGCTGGCGGCGGTCGGGCCGCTGCAGTTCGATGTCGTCACCGGCCGGCTGGAGACCGAGTTCAGCGCGCCGGTGACCCTGGACCGGCTGCCCTACCAGGTCGCCCGGCTCACCGACCCCGAGGCCGTCGAGCTGCTGTCCTCGCAGTCCGAGTGCGAGGTGCTGCGCCGCGACTCCGACGGCGAGTACCTGGCGCTGTTCTCGAACAAGTGGCGGATGGACATCATCGCGCGCAAGTTCCCGGACCTGCGGCTGGAGGCCATGCCCGCCGGGTCGTCGGTGTCCTGAGGCTGTTCAGGCGGAGAGCACGAAGAACTCCAGCGCGTTGCCGTCCGGGTCCTTGAACGACAGGGCCAGGCCGTAGTCGGCCTCGACGACCCCGGAGTGGCCGACGCCGACCGCGTCGAGGTGGTCGCGCCACTGCTCGATCTCGGCGCGGTCCGCGACGCCGAACCCGACGTGGTCCATCCCCGGCCGGGACGGCGTGAACGTGTCCCCGGCCTCGACGGTGTCGTGCCGCGTCAGGCCGAGCAGCTGGCCGGACGGCAGCGCGAACACCCGCCGCTGGAACGGCCCGTCGGACAGCGTCATCGCCGGCTCGGCTCCGATCAGCCTCGTGTACCAGGGCTCGCTGACGTCGAGGTCGGTGACCGAGAGGGCCAGGTGGTGGATCGCGGGGAAGGTCGGCACGGCGGTCTCCTGTCGGGATCGAATCGTGCCGCGCCCATGGCGCGGCGTGCATGCGCGGGGTTCCCGATCACCGCGGCGGTCAACCGGCGACGACCGGGCCACGGTCAGCCGGCGGCGTCGGCCGGATCGCCGAACCGCACGTCGTGGACCCAGCCCGGGTCCGGGCGATCGCGCAGCTCGGCGTACCGGTCGGCGATGTCGTCCGGGTCGTAACGGGTGCCCGGCGCGACCGGGCCGCAGACCGTGACGGTCGCGGTCCGCACGCCGTCACCGGCATAGTGGCGGTCCAGCAGCTCGGCGAGCGCGCGCAGCCCGGCCTTGCCCAGCGACAGGCTGGTCAGCTGCGGCAACGGCGCGGGCATGCCGGCGGTGAGCAGGTAGCGGCCGCCGCCGGCGGCGGCCATCCGCGGCAGCAGCGCGGCTGCGGCGGTCAGCGCACCCCCGACGTTGACCGCGTGCGTCGCCTGCAGGGTGGCCGCGTCCAGCGACCCCGGCCCATCGGTCCGGACAATACCGGCGTTGTAGACGAGCACGGCGGGCACGCCGAGCGCGTGCACCAGCTCGTCCAGCGCGGTACGCAAGCCGTCCTCGTCGGCGACGTTCGCCGTGGCGGTCGCCGTGGTCCCGGGCAGCTCCGCCGCGATCCGCTCGACGGTCGACGACGACCGAGCGAGCAGCCCGACGGCGAATCCGTCGACGGCGAAGCGCCGGGACACCGCGGCCCCGATCCCGGGGCCTGCTCCCAGAACGAACACGCTCGGCACGGTCCCTCCCCAGTCGGGCAGCCGGATGTGCTCGTCCTCGTGCGGCTGGAGTTGCTCGGCGTCGTCGGAGTCGGGAATCGGTTGCACGCGACTCGATTACCCGTCCGGGAGGAACCGACTCATGTCACGGTCAGGTCGCCCAGCCACCCGAGACCGGGACGACCTGGCCGGCCATGAAATCGCTCGCCCCAGAGGCCAGCGCGAGCGCCAGCTCGGCGGCCTCGCGGCCCTCGCCCAGCCGCCCGGCCGGGATCTGCGACTCGAACGACTCGCGCACCGCGTCGTCGGCCAGCATGGCGTCGGTGTAGTACATGTTGTTCTTGATGTGGGCCGGTCCGAGCGCGTTGACCTGCACGTTGTGCGGTGCGGCCTCGGCCCCGGCGACCTGGACGAACGCGTTCTGCGCGCCCCGGGCCGCCGAGTAGACGGCCAACCCCGGGATGGCCCGCTCCGGGGTCGCACTCGTCGCCGCGACGATCTTGCCCGAGCTTCGCTCGATCATCGCCGGGAGCGCCGCGCGCACCACCCGCAGCAGCGGCCAGACCAGCTCGTCGAGGTAGTCCTGGAACTCCTCGTCGGCGAACGCCGTGACGTCGCCGATCATGCTCGTGACCGGCATCCGCCGGTGCGGCCCGGCGAAGTTCGCGACGAGCACGTCGACGGCGCCGGCCGCGGCCACCACCTCGCCGGCCACCTCCGGGCCCGTCGTGCAGTCGGTCTCGTCCGCGACCACGTCGGCGCCCTCGCGGCGGAACAGGTCCACCACCGGGGGCCCGATGTAGCGGTCGGCGTGGGTGACGAGCACCCGCTTCCCCCCGAGTCGTCCGGACACGGGGTGATCGTCCCGTTCCCGGGCGCACTCCGCATCCTGAGTCGCTCAGTCGCGACGCCGGTCGGTCAGGGCGATCCGGGGCAGGTGCCGGTCGCGCAGGCCGGCGAGGTCACCGGCCCCACCGGCGCGAAGCCGGGGTCCACCGGCGGCCCGGTGATCGTCGTCAGGATGAAGGCGGCGATCCACACCAGTCCCCCCGCCAGCCCGACGACTGCGAGCCCGGCACCGGAGATCGCGAGCCGGCTCGCGCGCGGATACCCGCGCATCGCCCCGGTCGTGCCGAGCGCCAGCCCCGCAAGGGCGAACACCACCCCGGTCGACGCGAGTACGAGCCCGCTCACCGTGAACCGCGTCGTCACGGTGAGGACGGTCGCCGCGACGACCAGCAGCGCGCCGATCCCACCCAGGACCAGCGCCGACGCACCGGGGTCGCGGCACGGCAACGGGAGGCCGGAGACACCGGGACGGATACGGACCACCACACCAGCATCGCCGGGCGCGGACCCCGGCCGCCCGCAGCAGTGCCGGAGATCCTCACTTGTGGGTACACCGCGGCCGGCGCCCCGACCGTCCGGCCGCCCTACGGTGCTCCCATGACCTCCACCGCCGACAAGGCCAGGACCCTGCAGGAGCTGCACGCGGCGCCGGAGCTGCTGCTCGTGGTGAACGTGTGGGACGCGATCACCGCGAAGGTGGTCGCCGAGACCCCCGGGACGACGGCACTCGCGACGGCCAGTCACGGCATCGCCGCCGCGCACGGCTACGACGACGGGGAGAACATCCCGCGCGACGAGATGATCGCCGCGGTCGGGCTGATCGCCCGGACGGCCGGAGACCTCCCGGTGACCGCGGATCTCGAGGCCGGCTACGGCGACCCGGGCGGCATGGTGGCCCGGGCCATCGACGCCGGGATCGTCGGCTGCAACCTCGAGGACCAGATGAAGCCGCTCGCCGAGTCCGTGGCGGCCGTCGAGGCGGTCGTCGCGGCGGGCGAGAGGGCCGGCGTCGACTTCGTGCTGAACGCCCGCACCGACGCCTTCCTCCGGGCCGGCGACCGGGACCCCGAGGCCGTGCTGGCGGACGCGATCGAGCGTGGCCGGGCCTACCTGGACGCCGGGGCGTCGAACGTCTTCGTGCCCGGCAAGCTGGACGAGACCCAGGTCGGACGCCTGGTCGAGGCCCTCGGCGAGCGGAAGGTCAACCTGATCGGCATCCCGGGGTCGATCCCGCTGAAGACCGCGCAGCAGCTCGGCGTCGCCCGGGTGTCCTACGGGCCGTGGAGCCAGAACGTCGCTCTCACCGCGCTGGCGAAGCTGGCCGAGGACGTCCACCACGGCGGCGGCCTGCCCGGCGACACCCGCAAGTTGAACTAACCTCCGCTCGCGGCGCGGCGCTCCCGCGGCGGGAGCACCGCGCCGGGATCCAGGTCGCCGTCGACCACGCCGCGGGCGATCTCGGCGAGCGGGCTGCCCCGCCGGCGTGCGTGCCCGCGCAGCGCGTCGAACGCCGCGTCGACGCCGACACCCGCGTGCAGCGCCAGGGCGCCCTTCGCCTGCTCGATGACGACCCGGCTGCGCAGGGCGACGCGCAGGTGCTCGGTCTCGTCCTCGGCCAGGCGCAGCGAGCGGGCGTGCCGCACGGCGATCGCGGCGGCCTCGGCGAGCGACCCCGCGGTCCCCAGGTCGGGCCGGGTCGTGCCGGAGGGGCCGAGCAGCACCAGCGCGCCGAACATGTCGCCGTCCCGGCGCACCGGCAGCGCCCACGCCCCGGACACTCCGGCTGCGGACGCCTTCGCCACGAACGAGAGCCAGCGCGGCCGCACGGTGCTCAGGTCGTCGCAGTGGATCGGGCGACCGCTCCGCGCACAGTCCCCGCCCGGGCCCTGGCCGAAGCCGGCGGCGAGCGCGTCCCGCAGACCGTCCGGGGCGGCGGCCGTCACGCCGTGCACGGCCCCGGCGTCGTCGATCAGGGCGGCGCCGGCGGGCAGGCCGAGCAGCCGGGACGTGCTGTCGACGAGCCCGTCGAGGACCCGGCGGGGCGCCCCCGGACCGGGCGGCGCGACGCTCAGGTCGAGCAGCGCGGGCGCGATGCCCGCCGTCGCTGGTTCTCGCATCAGCGGGATGTTCGGCTGCCATGACGACGCGGTTCACTCCTCCGCCATGCCACCCGAAAGGAGCAATGTCTGATCGGTACGGCGTGTCGTTGAGTGGAGCAGAGGGGCGGTCGTCGCCACCTCAGTGACGGCTCGTCCCCCGGCGGCCCCGGACCCGGCCGCCCGACGAGCCCCGGCACGAGGAGTACTCGTGTTCCCCGGTTTCACCAAGAAGTTCCTGAACGACTCGATCGAGCGCTCCGCCGAGAACCCGATGGATCGGCGCCGTTTCCTGCGCGCGGCAGGACTCACCGGCGCCGGCGTCGC